>VGIE01000312.1 GCA_016867955.1 Betaproteobacteria bacterium | reverse complement strand
CCGGCGGGTAGCCCGCGGGCGCCACGGCTGCGGCGGCGGCCACGGCGGCGTGCGGCGGCAGGCCTTCCATGGCGAAGCGGTAGTCGCGCAGCGCGGCGCCGGTGTGGGAGATCTGCGACTTCATGATGTCGGCGGGCGTGCCCTCGGCAACGATCTCGCCGCCGCCGTCGCCGCCCTCTGGGCCGAGGTCGACGATCCACTCGCTGGCGGCGATCACGTCGAGATTGTGCTCGATCACCACCAGCGAATGCCCGGCATCCAGCAGCTGGCCGAAGGCGCGCAGCAGCTTGGCGACGTCGTCGAAGTGCAGGCCCGTGGTCGGTTCATCGAAGAGAAACAATTTCGTCTTGCCGGCGGTGTTGACCGTGGGATGCGCCGCTTCAGCCAGATGGCCGGCGAGCTTGAGCCGCTGCGCCTCGCCGCCCGACAGCGTCGGCACCGGCTGGCCGACCTTGAGGTATTCCAGGCCGACATCGGCCAGGGGCTTGAGCACGCGCGCCACCTCGGCCTCGCCCGGCAGCGAGAAGAAGTGGATGGCCTCCGACACCGTCATCTCCAGCACGTCGGCGATCGATATGCCCCGCAGCTTCACTTCTAGCACCTCGGCGCGGAAGCGCTTTCCGTCGCAGTCCGGACAGCGCAGGTAGACATCCGAGAGGAACTGCATCTCGATATGCTCGAAGCCGTTGCCGCCGCAGGTGGGGCAGCGGCCGTTGCCGGAGTTGAAGCTGAAGGTGCCGGACGTGTACTCGCGCTCCTTCGCCTTGAGCGTGCGGGCGAACAGGTTGCGGATGGCGTCCCAGGCGCCGACGTAGCTGGCGGGGTTCGAGCGTGTGGTGCGGCCGATGGGCGTCTGGTCCACCATCACCACTTCGCTGATGAGTTCGGCGCCGCGCAGTGCGCGGTGCGCGCCGGGGTTCTCGGTGGGCTTGCCCTTGGCGCGGCAGAGCGCGGCGTAGAGCACGTCCTGCATCAGCGTGGACTTGCCCGAGCCCGACACGCCGGTAATGCAGACCAACCGCTCGAGCGGAATCGACAGGTCGATGCCCTTCAGGTTGTTGTGGGTGGCGCCGAGGAGCTCCAGCTTGCCGGTGTTGCGGAGGCGCTGGGGTGAAGACAATGGGGTCAGAGCCACATTTTCATCGGGGCGGGTACGTTGCGAACTTGCTAATGAAAATGTGGCTCTGACCCCGTTTTCACTGAGCGCATGGCTGGCCTTCTTGCGGCCGGAGAGATAGTCGCCGGTGAGCGAAGGGGCGGCGCGCAGTTCGTCGGGCGTTCCGTAGAACACCACCTCGCCGCCGCGCTCGCCGGGGCCGGGACCCATGTCGAGGATGCGGTCGGCCTCGAACATGATCTGCGGATCGTGCTCCACCACCACCAGCGAGTTGCCGGCGTCGCGCAGGCGGTGCATGACGCCGATGACGCGGCCCATGTCGCGCGGATGCAGGCCGATCGAAGGCTCGTCCAGCACGAAGAGCGTGTTGACCAGCGACGTGCCCAGAGCCGTGGTGAGGTTGATGCGCTGCACCTCGCCGCCGGAGAGCGTGCGCGACTGGCGGTCGAGCGTGAGGTAGGGCAGGCCGACATCGCACAGGTACTTGAGGCGGGCGCGGATTTCGGTGAGGAGGAGGCCGGTCGCCTCATCGAGCGGCGCGGGAAGATGCAGCGAATCCATGAGCGCGCGCACGCGCTCGATGGGCAGCAGCATGAGGTCGTGCACGGTCAGGCCGGGCAGGGCGGCGAGCTGGGCGTCGGGGAAGGTGACGTGCCGGGGCCGGAAGCGTGTGCGGGAAATTGGGGTCAGAGTCACATTTTCCGTCGCGGTCTTCGCGCGCCCAGAAAATGGGCTCAGACTCCCATTCCTGTTTTCGGTGTCTGCGAGTGAACTGGCCGGCGAGAAATGGGTGTCTGACCCCATTTTGTCTCCGGCGCCATCCAGAGCGCGGTCGGCGTCTTCCTTTGTACCCAGCCGCCACAGGAGCGCGTCGGGCTTGAGGCGCGCGCCGTCGCAGGCGGTGCAGGGCGTGTAGGCGCGGTACTTCGACAGCAGCACGCGGATATGCATCTTGTAGGACTTGCTCTCAAGCCAGGCGAAGAAGATGCGCACGCCGTACCAGGTGCCGGGCCAGGACTTCTTCCAGCTCACCCAGCCGGGTTCGCCTTCGAGCACCCAGTGACGCTGCGCGTCCGTCAGCTGCCGCCACGGCGTGTCGAGCGGGATGCCGGCCTTTGTGGCGCACTTGACGAGGTCGTCCTGGCATTCCTTGAAGCTGGGCGTCTGCCACGGCCGCACCGCGCCTTCGCGCAGGGTCCTGGATGCGTCGGGCACGATGAGGCCGAAGTCGATGCCGATCACGCGCCCGAAGCCACGGCACACCTCGCAGGCACCCACCGGCGAGTTGAAGGAGAACAGCGACGGCGTCGGGTCGCCGTAGTGGATGTCGCAGTCGGGGCAGTGGAAGTCCGACGAGAAGCGCCAGACGGCGCCGGCCACGGGTTGGGCCGCATTCCCGGCACTGCCGGCGTCCCCCGGGCTTTCGGCGCCACCGCGCACCGCATGGACATTGACCCTGCCCTGGCCGACGCGCAGTGCGGCTTCCAGTGCCTCCACCGTGCGGGTTCTCTCGGTTCCCTCGGTGCGGGCACCCTCCAGCGTGCTGGCGCGAAAGCGGTCCTGGATGACTTCGAGCCGGGTCTTCGTCTTGGAATGGAAGCGCGTATAGCCCTGCGCGGCCAGCAGCTGCTCGACCTCTTCCGCCTTGAAGGTCTTGGGAATGCTGACCGGGAAGGTGATCAGCAGTCGCGGGTCGGCGGGCTCGGCATCCGGTCGTGCACCGTTCCCCGCCCCGGTGGTCGCCGGGCTGATGCTCGCCTCGGCCCGGCGCAACCGTGCCGCGCGCGCGATCAGTTCGTCGCAGATGCTCTCCGGCGAATCCTTTTTCACCGGCTGTGCGCAGCCGCGGCAGAACAGGTGCGCCGCGCGCGCGTAGAGCAGCTTCACATGGTCGTTGAGTTCCGTCATCGTGCCGACGGTGGAGCGCGAGGTGCGCACCGGGTTGGTCTGGTCGATGGCGATGGCGGGCGGAATGCCGTCGATGCGCTCCACCAGCGGGCGGTCCTGGCGGTCGAGGAACTGCCGCGCGTAGGGCGAGAAGGTTTCCACGTACCGCCGCTGCCCCTCCGCGTACAGCGTGTCGAACACCAGCGAAGACTTGCCCGAACCGGAAACGCCGGTCACCACCACCAGTTCGTTCAGCGGAATGCGGACATCGAGGTTTTTCAGGTTGTTCTGGCGCGCGCCGTGGATGAGGATGGCATCGTCGCTGTGGGTCCGGTCAGGCGTGGGGTCTTGCATCGAGGCTGGGTTCCGGTAGGCAGAATCGCTGAGGAGGCTCGAAACGGCAAAGCACCGGCCAGTTTGCCACGCGGCGGTATGGCGCACAAACGACCGGAAAATCTTCTGCTGAATCAGTGGGAATAGACCATCGCCGCGCCCTGTTCGTTCCCGGTGAGCAGGAGTATTCTGAGCGGTGACCGGCGTGAAAAAACTGATCCAGTTCGAGTGAGAGAAAATGCCGATTTTCTACACTGGAAAGGATCAAGAAATGCCCAAAGGAGTGCGTTTA
>VGIE01000311.1 GCA_016867955.1 Betaproteobacteria bacterium | reverse complement strand
GCTTTGCGGCAGCTGGCCGGGCCGCTCAGGCAATTGCGGGCGGCCGCGGACCGGGCAGCGACAAACCATCCACCCAGGGCACAGTTCCACTGGAGCATCGAATCCGCGGTGATTCCCGATTCCTTCAAGCAGGACCTGCTCAATCGCGTCGACATCGTCGAAGTCATAGAGCGCTACGTGCCGCTGAAGAAGGCGGGCTCGAATTTCTCCGCCTGCTGCCCGTTTCACACGGAAAAGTCCCCGTCGTTCACGGTCAGCCCGACCAAGCAGTTCTACCACTGCTTCGGCTGCGGCGCGCATGGCAATGCCATCTCCTTTGTCATGGAGTACCAGGGCCTGGGCTACGTCGATGCTATCCGTTCGCTGGCCGAGGGTGCGGGCATGCAGCTGCCAGAGTTCGAGCCGCGCCAGAAGAAGGCCCGGGAAGGCCCGGACCTGCATGACGTCCTGGAGCGAGCGGCGCTGTATTACCGCCAGCAACTGAAGGCGAGCCCCCATGCCATCGAATACCTGAAGCGGCGCGGCTTGTCGGGCCAGATTGCGGCCAGGTTCGGCATCGGCTATGCGCCGGAGGGCTGGCAGAATCTGCAGACCGTATTCACGGACTACGCTGACAAGGCGCTCAAGGATGCAGGTCTGGTCATCGAAAATGACGAGGGCCGGCGCTACGACCGTTTCCGCGACCGCGTCATGTTTCCCATTCTCGACCAACGCGGCGCGGTGATCGGCTTTGGCGGACGCATCATCGGCGCAGGCGAGCCGAAGTACCTGAATTCACCCGAGACCCCCCTGTTCGAGAAAGGGCGCGAACTCTACGGCCTTTCCCAGGCACGCCTGCCCATTCGCGAGGCCGGCCGCGTGATCGTGGTGGAGGGGTACATGGACGTCGTGGCGCTGGCGCAGCACGGCATCGGCTACGCGGTCGCGACGCTGGGCACGGCGACGTCCCCCGTGCATATCGGCAAGCTGTTGCGCCAGACCGACGAAGTGGTGTTCTGCTTCGATGGCGACACAGCCGGGCGGCGCGCCGCCTGGCACGCTCTCGAGGTGAGCCTGCCGCTGCTGGCCGACCAGAAGGTCCTGCGCTTCCTGTTCCTGCCTGCCGAAGACGACCCGGATAGCTTCGTGCGTGCGCATGGCCGGGAGGTCTTCGAGGCTCGACTGCGCGAGGCGCGCCCGCTGTCGGAATTCCTCCTCGCCGAACTGAAGGGTCGCGTCGACATGGAAACGGTCGAGGGCCGTGCTCGCCTGATCCATGAAGCCAGCCCGCTGCTGCGGAAGATTTCCGCCCCGGTCATGCAGTTGCAGTTGCTCAAGCAGCTCGCCGAGATCTCCGGAATGACTCAGGACGAAGCTTCGCGCCTGTGCGGCATTCGCGTCGAGCAGCGGCCGCAGGTACGCGCGCAAGCACGAATGGCCAATGACGCTGCGACGGGAGGGCCGGCGAATTTCACGACCCGGCCGCTTACCGGGCGGCGGCGCGAGCGCGATTTCCTGCGTTACGTACTGATGGTGCCGCACCTTGCCGAAAAGGTTCCCGAGGAGGTGCTGGCCCGCGACACGGCCGAGTCGCGGGCACTGGCCGAAATCGTGGCGCTGGTCGCTGCGCACGGGGTGAGCCGTACCGAGCAGCTGGTCGAGTTGCTGCGCGAAGGGCCGCACGACGGCGTGGTCGCCGAGTTCTACGAGGAGATCATGACCAGGCCGATTCCGGAATCCGATGTCGAGGTGGATTTCGGGCACGCCCTGGTGCATCTCGAGGAGTTGCGCCTCAGCGCCCGCATCGCGGCGCTGGTGGAAAAGGATCGTACGGCAGGGGCCGGCGCCGGTGGTTCGACGGGGCTGAGCGCGGAGGAGCGCGGGCAGCTCATGCAGTTGCTCCAGGAGCAGCAAAAACTGAAGGAAATCAGGGCTGCAAGGCCCGCTGTGATATAATTTTCAGTCCTGCTCGATCCTTCCCGCCACCTCCATTTCAACGGGGTACTGCCATGGCAAATCCGAAGTCACGGTCGAAGTCCGCGGCCGGTTCACGGTCCGCGGGTGCGCGCCCAAAGGCTTCGCGTCCGAAGCAGGGCGCAAAACCGGGCACCAGGCAGGCGGTGACGCGGGCAGCGCTCCCCAGGGCGGCGGCCCGCAAGGTCGTGGTCGGACCCTTGGGCAGGTCCCGGGTCGCGCCGCCGGCGGCCGGCAAGGCCACGGCCGTGAAGCGAGATGCGGCGAGAAAGGCGGCGAAAAAGCCGCTGGCGAAGAAGGCAGTGGCGAAAAAGCCGCTCGCGAAGAAGTTTCCGGTGAAGAAGGCGGTGGCGAAGAAGGTAGTGGCGAAGAAGGTTGCGGCGAAGACGGCCCAGGTCAAGAAAGCCCAGCTCGCAAAGAAGGCGGCACTATTGAAGAAGGCACTGCTGGCCAAGAAGGCCGCGGCGGCGAAAAAGCTCGCGGCGCAGAAAAAGGCAGTGGCGGTTGCACGCGAGCGGGCAGCCCGAGAGCGGGAACGTGACCGTGTCCAGCGCGAGAAGGACCGCGCGCGCGCGGTAAAGGAGAAGGAGCGCGAGCGTGCTGCCGCCCAGAAGGAGAAGGAGCGCGAGCGTGCCGCCGCTCAGAAGGAGAAGGAGCGCGAGCGTGCCGCCGCCCAGAAGGAGAAGGAGCGCGCGCGTGCTGCAGTCCAGAAGGAAAAGGAGCGCGCGCGTGCTGCCGCGCAGAAGGAAAAGGAGCGCATCGCACGCGAAAATGCCAAGGAGCGGGACCGCATTGCCCGTGAGAAGCAGGCCTTGCGCGACAAGGCGCTGAAGGAAAAGGAGGTCGCGAGAGCGACGAAGAAGGCAGAGAAAGAGGCCGCCAAAGCGAAGGCGCTGGCGGAAAAAGAGGCAGCCAAGCAGGCCAAGCTGGCAGCCAAGCAGGCCAAGCTGGCAGCCAAGCAGGCCAAGCAATTGACTGCAAGACAACAGGCACAGGAACTCCTGAAATTGCGCGTTGGCCGTGGCCGGCCGTCAAAGCGGAATGGGGAGGCCGAGCGCGAACTGCTGCGCCGCGCCGAGGCGCGGCCTGAAGATGCGGAGATGCGCCGCACGCGGATGAAGAACCTCATCAAGCTGGGCAAGGAGCGCAGTTACCTCACCTACTCGGAGATCAACGACCACCTGCCTGACGACATGGTTGACGCGGAGCAGATCGAGTCGATCATCACCACGTTCAACGACATGGGCATCCAGGTGTTTGACGAGGCGCCGGATGCCGAGACGCTTCTGATCTCCGAGAACGCGCCGTCCGCAGTGCCGGACGAGGAGGCCGAGGAGGAGGCCGAGGCGGCCCTGGCGACGGTGGACCCGGAATTCGGCCGCACCACCGACCCGGTGCGCATGTACATGCGCGAGATGGGTTCGGTGGAGTTGCTCACGCGCGAGGGTGAAATCGAAATCGCCAAGCGCATCGAGGACGGCTTGAAGCACATGGTACAGGCGATCAGCGCCTGCCCGACGACCATCATGAACATCCTCGATCTCGCCGGCAAGGTCGAGCGCGACGAGATGCGCATCGACGAGTTCGTCGACGGCCTGGTCGACCCCAATGCCAAGGAGGAGCCGGTCCCGGCGGCTGCCGCGCCTGCCGTGGATGATGGAGAGATCGACGAGGACG
>VGIE01000310.1 GCA_016867955.1 Betaproteobacteria bacterium | reverse complement strand
GTTTCCCAGGGCCCGATCTCCATGCACAGGTTGTAGGAAACCTGCAGGATGGCGCGATGGCTCAGCATCACGCCCTTAGGCCGCCCGGTGGTGCCGGAGGTGTAGAAAAGGCAATAGAGGTGTTCCGGGTCGAAGCGCACCCCGGGCGCCTGCTCTCCGCCCCCGGCGAGGAAGTCCTCGTACTGCCTTCGGCCGCCATCGATCCTGACCACGGTCTTCAGGTTCGGTACGTTTGGCTGCAGCTCAGTGACGCCGGCGTCGAACGAAGCATCGTGGAAGAAGGCCTTAGCCTGCGCATCCGCGAGGATGAATTCCGACTCCCGGGCTGAGAGCTTCGGGTTGAGGGACACCCGCACCAGCCCCGCCTTGGCGAGCGCGAAGTCGAGCTCTAGGCAGCGGATGGAGTTCTCCAGCCAGGTCCCGACGCGGTCCCCGACCTGCAGGCCGCTCGCGAGCAGCGCGTTCGCCAGCCGGTTGGTGCGCAGCTCTATCTCGGCGTAGGTCCGGACCTCGTCGCTGCAGATGGCGAGGGGGCGGGGCCCATGCAGCCTAGCGGCGCGGTGCAGATGGTCTGAAGCGATCATCGGCCCGCGTCCAGGACCCGGGCAAATCCAGTTCTACCGGACCGGCAGTGCACCAACTCGCTTCCGGCTTGCATGACGGATCCTTTGCGTATCTAGAGGGCGCGCTGTTTGGGGACGTTGGCGCGGATGTAGCCGATGATCTCGGCGAGGAAACTTCCCGGCCCGAAGGTGCCCTTGACGCCCAGCTTGTCCAGTTCCTGGCGGCTCTCGACCGGGACGATGCCGCCGACCACCAGCAGCACGTCCTCCAGCCCCTGTGCGTCGAGCGCCTCGCGCGTGCGCCGCGTCAGCGGTACCACCGCTCCGGAGAGGATGGAAAGGCCCAGCACGTCGGCGTCCTCCTCCAGCACGATGCGGGCGATTTCCTCCGGCGTGCGCCGCAGCCCGGCGTACACCACCTCCATGCCGGCGTCGCGAAGCGCCTGCGCGATCACCTTCACGCCGCGGTCGTGGCCGTCCAGGCCCACCTTGGTGACGACGACGCGGATCGGACGGCCAGCTCCGGATTCGCCCATGGTCACAGCCTCACCGTCTCGGGTACGTACTCGCCGAAGACCTCGCGCCACAACTGGCCGATTTCGCCGATGGTGACGTAGGCCTTGACGCATTCCAGCACCGCCGGCATGACGTTGGCGCCGGAGGCGCAGTCCTGGCGCAGGCGCGCGAGCGTGGCCTGCACCTTCGCCGCATCCCGCTTCTCGCGCACCGCCTTCAGTTTGGCGAACTGGCGTTCGGCCACCGTCGGGTCGATCTTGAATACCGGCACCGGCCGCGGCTCGTCGCCCTGGAAGCGGTTGACGCCGACGATCACCTGGTCGCCGCGCTCCACCGCGCACTGCTCGCGGTAGGCGCCCTGAGCCAGCGCCTTCTGGAAGAAGCCCTTGCGCACTGCGGCCAGCGCGCCGCCCATCTCGTCCACCTGCTTGATAGTGGCCTCGATCTGGCGCTCGAACTCCTTGGTCAGGCTCTCGACATAGTAGGAGCCCCCCAGCGGATCCGCGGTGTACGGGATGCCGGTCTCGTAGGCGATGATCTGGTTGGTGCGGATCGAGGTACGCGCCGCCTCCTGCGTCGGGATGCCGAGCGCCTCGTCGAAGGATGCCGTGCGCGTCTGCTCGCAGCCGCCCAGGATCTGCGCCAGCGCCTGCAGCGTGATGCGCGCCACGTTGTTGAGCGGCTGCTGCGCGGTGAGCGGGCGACCCGAGGTCGCCGCGTGCAGGCGAAAGTGCTGCGCCCGCTCGGTGGTACCACCGAAACGCTCGCGCACCAGGCGAGTCCACACCTTGCGCACCGAGCGGTACTTCGCCACCTCCTCGAAGAAATCCATCTCGGTGCAGAAGTGCAGTTCCACCGTATGGCCGAAGTTGTCAATCTTCATGTCCTTGGCGAGGCAGGCCTCGATGTAGGCGATGCCGTTGCAGATGGTGAAGGCCGCCTCCTGCACGCAGGTGCCGCCCGACTGCTTCATGTGCGAGCCGGAGATGGAGATGGGCAGCCATTCCGGCGCCTCGGTCACGCAGTACTGCACCGCGTCGGTAGCGAGCTTGACCGAGGCCTCGATAGGCAGGAACTGCGTGCCGCGCGCGATGTATTCCTTGATCGGGTCGTTCTGGATCTGCACGATGCACTCGCCGGTTTTCGTGCCGCGCTTCTCGTACAGCGCCAGCAGCCAGGCGAAAGCCACCGGGCCGATGCAGTTGGCTGTGGTGAAGATGTGGCCGATCTTCTCAAGTGGAATCCCGTCGAACATCACCTCCACGTCCGCGAGCGAGGTCAGGGCGACGCCGATCTGGCCGATCTCGTCGCGCGCCATCGGGTGGTCGGAGTCGAAGCCAATCTGCGTCGGCAGGTCGAGCGCGATCGACACCCCGCCAGTGCTGCCCTGGGAAAGCAGATACCGGTAGCGCTTGTTGGCGTCCTCGGCCGAGCCGAAGCCGGCGTACATCTCGATTTCCCACAGTTGCTTGCGGTAGCCCCCGGGGATGAAGCCGCGCGTCCAAGGCACCTCGCCCGGGTAGCCGACGTCCTTGTCGTAGCTCCAGCCCTGCGCCTCGAGCTCGCGCGGCGTATACAGCGGCTTCACCGGGATGCCGCTGGAGGTCTCGAAGCTCTCGCGCCAGCCCTGCTGCAGCTCGTCGCGGTGGCGCTCCAGCCAGCCGTCGTAGGTCTGGAAAATGCGTTCGGGCTTGTTCACGGGTCGTCCCCCCTATTCAGGTCGGATGCCGGCTTCCTTGACCAGCTTCTCCAGGCGCGCCACTTCGGCGCGATGCTGCGCGCCCAGCGCCTCGGCATCCAGCGGCGTCGGCACGAAGCCGGTGTCGCGGATCCGCTCGGGCACCCCGGGCGTCTTCATCGCGATGACGAGTTCGGTGCGCAGCTTCGCCAGCGCATCGGCGGGCGTCTTCGCCGGCGCGAAGAAGGCGGCCCAGGTGACATGCATCATCGGCAAGCCCGCTTCCTCGGTCGTCGGGACCTCCGGCGCGAGGCTGTTGCGCATGGTGTTGGTCACCGCCAGCGCCTTCAGCTTTCCCGCCTTGATGAACGGCATGCTGGTGCCGAAAGGCTCGCAGACCAGTTGGATTCGGTCCGCCGCCAGGTCGGCCAGCGACTGCGGCGTGCCCTTGTAGGGCACCTTGACGATATCCACCCCAGCGGTCGCCTTGAGCATCTCGCCGCAAAGCAGCGCCGCGCTCGAGCCGAAGCCGTAGCTCATCTTGCCTGGCTGGGCCTTGGCCCGGGCGATGAACTCCTGCAGGTTCGACACCGGCATGGAGGCCGGCACCGTGATGCCGAAGTCGATGGTGCCGATCATCGCCAGCGGCACGAAGTCCCGCATCGGGTCGAAGGGCAAGTTCTTGTAGAGGAAGATGTTGGCCGCCATCGTGGTGCTCGAGCCGACCACGATGGTGTAGCCGTCGGCTGGCGCCTTGGAGGCGGCCTCGACCCCGATCACGCCGCCGGCTCCGGTGCGGTTCTCGATAATCACCGACTGGCCGAGGCGCTCCGAGAGCGTAGCCCCGACCACGCGCGCAGCGAGGTCGGTGCCGCCACCGGTGGCCAGCGGCACGA
>VGIE01000309.1 GCA_016867955.1 Betaproteobacteria bacterium | reverse complement strand
CGCGGAGAACGAGTACGTGGCGTCGACCTCGACCTTCTGCTCTTCCTGCCCCTGCTGCGATTCCTTCGGCCTGAGCGCCTGCGGCATCGCCTCGCTGAGCCGGTTGGACGGTCCCTTTTCCTGCTGACCCATAGCCTCTTCCGGGGGCGCGAGCGTCAGCATCATGGCGCGCTCCAGCATGCGCGGATCGCGCCAGAACATCTGGAATGCCTGGTCGAAGAGTTCGAATTGCTCGCGGCGGTCGATCAGCACCGAGGCCAGCGTCCAGTAAAAATCGTCGCGCCGCCCGATGCCGCCGACGTCAAGCGCGCGCACGGCGTCGATGACGCGGTCCGGCCCGATGGGCAGGCCCGCCGCGCGCAGCACGCGGGTAAAGTGCATGACGTTCTCGGCCAGGTGGCCGGTGCTGGCATTCGGGACTGGCATGGGAGTGAGTCGATACCTCGGCGGAGTGGATTGGCGGCGGCATTTGCCGGCAGGCGCAGCGACGCGGGCGTTCCTGCAGCAGACGGCGACGCCGGCCCCGGCGCGGGCGCTTCAGCGGCGCAGGCGATGAGCCGCTATTCTACCGTGGAGCGCCCCCTGCGGGCGGTGAATGGCACCCGGCGTCGCTGTTGATTGCGCTGCCGGCAATGATTTGCTTGCACGTACAATTGCTTGCGGGGCGCACCTTGCTCCCCGGTGGAAGTGCGGGTCGACCCAGTCGACCCGCAGTGCCGCAAGCGCTGCACGCGCGACCATGGAGGAACCATTGCCCCGCGTCCCGTACCTGCCCATCGACCTGGCCGAGCCGGCCGATATCGTCGCGCCCATCCGCAAACGCCGCGGCGGGACGCTGTTAGAGCCAGACCGCGTGGTCCTGCATGCGCCCGAATTCGCGCGTGGCTGGAACGCCATCGCACAGGCGGTGCGCCACGAGATGAGCTTGCCGGCAAAGCTGCGCGAATTGGCCATTTGCGCCGTGGGCACGCTCAACAACGCCAAATACGAGGTGGAAAAACACGCGCCGGAGTTCCGCAAGGCCGGCGGCAGCCCTGCGCAGCTCGCCGCACTTGACGATGTCTCCGCAGCCCCGCGTAATACGGCGTTGTTTGACGCGGCGGAGCGGGCAACGCTGCAGTTGTCGCTGGAGATGACACGTAATATCGAGGTGGGCGACGCGACCTTCGCGGCGGTGAGGGCGGTGCTGCCGTCCGACCGGCAGGTGGTCGAGCTGGTAGGGACCATCGGCTTCTACAACATGATCTCGCGCGTGCTGGTGGCCTTGCACATCGAGAAGGAATGACCGCGGTCCCGCATCAGGGCAAATCACGCAAAGCTCCGGCGTATGGGAGCATGCGGGGTGCACTTTCGTAGCGGCGCCCGCATATTGATATGAGCGAGGGGATGCGATTGCTCGGCAACCGCATATTGCTGTTTCAACACGGGGGAGTTGCCATGAACGGGATTTTTCCGACGCCACACACGCCGACGAAGACACTGATACGGCTGGCGGCCGCGGCTGCGCTGGCCTGGTCGGCTGGCGCGCAGGCGCAGGCTGACGTGGACGCGCTGGTCAAGGCCGCCAGGGCCGAGGGCGAAGTTACCTGGTACTCGTCGTCGCCCGACACGCAGAACCGGCGCGTCATCGACGCCTTCACCGCCAAGTACGACATTAAGGTTAACGTGTTGCGGCTGTCTTCAACCAACCTTCAGCAGCGCTATTCGGCCGAGGCCGGCGCCGGCAACATTGCCGCCGATGTGGTGGTGAATGCCGGCAACTCGGTGGCCTATGCAGAGAGCGGCATCAAGAACGCCTGGGTGGAATCGATTTCGGAGGCCGGCATCCCGGTCATCAAGAGCGGCGAGTACCCGGCGAAGTTCAATCGCGGGCCAACTGCCATCGTGCAGGTCACACCATGGCTGATCAGCTACAACAGCGACAAGGTGAAGGGCGCCGATGTACCCCGCGAATGGCGTGACCTGCTCAAGCCGCAGTTCAGGGGGCAGTTCATCATGCCGGACCCACGGGTATCCGATGCCTACCTCGACGTGCTGGCGTTGTTGCTCGACCGCTATGGCGAGGCGTTCTTCAACCAGTTACGGGCACAGAACATCCGGCTTGCGTCGCAGGGGTCTTCGGCCATCCAGTCGCTCGGCGCAGGCGAGGGCCTGGTGGTCGGCCCCACCACCAGCGCCAACGTGATGATCATCAAGAGCAAGGGCGCCGCGGTCGACATGGCCGTGCCGGATCTGACCTCGGGCGTCGAGCTGCAGGTGATGCTGAGCGCGCGTGCCAAGTCGAGGCGCCCGAATGCGGCGCGACTCTTCGCCAACTACGTGCTTTCGAAGGAAGGCAATACCGTCTACAACAACGAGCCTGCCGGCGTGACCATGTATGACACCACCGGCCTGCCGAAGGATTACCAGTCGCCCAAGCCAGGCACGTCGGCGCGCAAGGACCAGATCTACAAGCTGCTGGGGCTGATCTAGGCCCCGATCGCGGAATGGCTGGTCTGCTCGCAGCGGCGCGCCGACATGCGCGGCGACGGTCCGGAGATCCACAACGTCAATATCTGGAGCAGGCAATGGCAGTGAAACCAGGCAGGAAAACCGCAAAGACGGGCCCTCGTCGCGCAACTGCGGCGCGCGGCGCGAAGCCCGCAGGCAAGCCCGCGCAGCGCGCCAGGGCGGCAGGAACCGTCAAACCGGAAAGCGCCAAAAGGGGTGCCAGGGCCACCAGGGGCATGCGGGCAGCGTCCTGTCCGGGAGCCGCGCGCCGTCCGGCGCGGTCGGTCTTCGAAGGCATACGCGTGCTCGATATCGGCCACATCGTGGCCGGCCCGATCGCCGCGTCGGTGCTGGCCGATTTCGGCGCCGACGTGATCAAGATCGAGCGGCCCGGCGAGGGCGATCCGCTGCGCCGGCAGTACGTGCACAAGGGCGCGGGGCTCCACTACAAGATGGAGGCGCGCAACAAGAAGTCGGTCACGCTCGACCTGAAGAGCGGGGAGGGGCACGCGATCTTCTTGCGCCTGGTGAAGACCGCGGACGTGATCGTCGAGAACTTCCGGCCCGGTGTCATGGAGGCGCTGGGCCTCGACTGGGAAACGCTGAAGAAGGCCAATCCGCGCATCATCCTGTGCCGGCTCTCGGGCTTCGGGCAGTACGGCCCGTACAGCAAGCGGCGCGCCTACGGTCGCATCGGCGAGGCCTTCGGCGGCTTCACTTACATCAACGGCTATGCCGACGGTCCGCCGATGCATTCGCAGATGTCGCTGGGTGATACGGCCGCCGGCGCCTGGGCCGCCATGGGCATCATGATGGCGCTGTACTGGCGGGACGCGCAGCGCGGCAACAAGGGCCAGGTCATCGACATCGGCCTCTATGAGGGCCTCTACCGCATGATCGAGCAGCAGATCATCGTGGTGGACCAGCTCGGCAAGCCGATCCGGCGCATGGGCACGGCCCACAACTACACGCCGTACGTGTGCTCCTTTGACACGAAGGACGGCGGGCACTTCTCGGTGTCCGCCGCGACCATGAAGAGCGCCATGGACGTGCTGCGCGCAATGGGCATGGACAAGGACGACCGTTTCAACGACTGGGACCGCTGCCGAGAGAACATCGACGAATATCGCCGGCTGTCCACGGAGTGGTTCGCCGCGCGCACGCTGGACGAGGTGG
>VGIE01000308.1 GCA_016867955.1 Betaproteobacteria bacterium | reverse complement strand
GAAGGCCATGGCGCGGCTGAGCGAATAGCCGCTGTTGTAGCCCACGCCCGCCGCTGCGCGTGCCGAGCTCTCGCCCACCGCGTAAAGCCCTTCGATGACGCTGCCGTCGGCGCGCTGCACGCGGCCGTCGCCATCCGACCGCACCCCGCCGGCCGCGATGCCGGTGTTGAGCAGGCGGATGCGCATGCCGAAGAACGGTGCCCGTTCCACCGGCGCCATGTTGGGATTGGGTCGGTTGTTCCAGTCGCCACGGAAGCGCCGCACCGAGAGGTTGGAGCCACGGCCGAAGTCCCGGTCGGTGCCTTCGCGCGCCATGGCGTTGAAGCGCTTCGCCGTGGCGGCAAGCCCGTCGGGATCGACGCCCAGTTTGGCAGCCAGCTCCGCCAGTGTGGGCGCGGAAGCCACCAGCCCCGGCGTGTATTCGCCCCCCGGCATGGTGCGGCCGAGCCCATACTTGGCATGATGGTCCTCGTCCCAGATCATGAAGATGGGCAGGTTGGCGGGCTTGCCGGCGGCGTCATGCTTGAGGGCCTCGGCGACGATGGTGGAATGGAAGGAGTCGTCCGCGAAGCGGCGGCCCTGGCGGTTGACGAGGAAGGTGTGCGGCAGGCAGTGCTCAAAGCAGGCACGGTAGCCGGTGTCGCCGGGAAACTGCGGCGCGTCGAACCTGTAGCCGGGCAGCACCGGTGCCGCCCAGGCCGGCAGCGCGTGCACGTCGCCGCCCAGCGGCGCAACCAGGGACATGGCATCCCCGGAGATGGTCGATGGCGTCACGCTGCCGCCGTCGTCGGGCGGGATGCCGGTGAAGCGGCCGGAGTACTCGGCGGACCAGTCGTGCGCCCCGGTGGCAAGGATCACCGGCCCCTGCAGTTCGAGGTCGCCCTGCGGCCCGCGGGCGCGCAGCCCGGTCACGCGCCCCCGAGTCGCCACGAGTTCCACCGCTGCGGTGCCCAACAGCAGCTTGACGCGGCGCTCGAGCAACGCCATGAACAGCGCCGCGGCGATACCGGTGCCGAAGGTGAGGATGTCGTCGGCCTTGCGTTTCGCGACGAGTTCCCAGTCCCACCGCGTCTTGCTCGACATGCCGCCCCACGCAAACATCTCGCCGTAGGTGATGCCCACCGGGAAATGCGGGCTGACATGCAACAGCGCCCGCGATTCGCCGAGCTGGTGACCGTCGAAGGGCGCGCCGGTGAGGTAGCGGCCCGCCGGACGCGAGCCCGGCAGCGCCGGGAAGTAATAGTCCGGGTAGTCGGGGATGACTTCCCAGCGGATGGCGCCGCGCTCCCCCAGCCAGCGCGCCGCACCGGCTGCGCCACGGATCCAGCGCTCGCACAGCGCCGAGTCGATGCTGGCCGCGTCGCGATTCGCTGCCGCGTGCACGTACTCCAACGTCGCGCCGACGCTGTCCTCCAGCCCGAGCCGCGCGGCAACATGGTTCGCCCCCGCCCACACCTGCCCGCCCGAATACGCCGCCGCCCCGCCGACCTTGTCGCCCTTCTCGATCAGCGTGACATCGAGCCCTGCTTCCGCCGCCGTGATGGCCGCGGTCATGCCGCCGATGCCGGCGCCGACGACGATGACCGGGCGCCCACCCATGAATGGCATCCGGTCAGCACCGGAATGATTGTCAATCAGGGACATGTGATGTTCTTTCCGTGTGCCTCGACAGCATTATTCTTATCATGATGTATCGGCATTCCCTGCCCGGTGCGGGAATCGCCGCCGAGCGGATGCGGCAGTATGCGGCAGAAGGCCGCGCCCTTCAATTCGGATCTCTCCCCGCGCATCACGCCCGCAGCAGGAAGCCGGGCTACAATCCTCGAAACAGATCCCGCGAGGGACTCACCTTGATCGAGCCGGCGCAATCCCACTGGGACACGGTCTACCGGACCAGGCCCCACGACGCGGTCAGCTGGTACCGCGCTCATCTCGAGCGCTCGCTCGAACTGATCCGGCGCTCGGCATCCAACCGTTCTGCGGCCATCATCGATGTGGGTGGTGGCGAGTCCACGCTGGTGGACGACCTGCTCGCCGAGTGCTATCGCGACCTGACCGTGCTGGACATCTCGGCCACGGCCATCGACTTTGCCCGCAGGCGCATCGCGGGCCTCGAAGGCGCCGCCGGGGTCAACTGGCGGGTCGCCGACATCACGCAGGCGGACCTGCCCGCAGCACGCTACGATGTCTGGCACGACCGCGCGGTGTTTCATTTCCTCACCAAGCCCGAAGAGCGCGCCGCCTACGTGCGGAGCGTGGCTCACGCCGTGCGCCCTGGCGGCCATGTCATCATCGCCACCTTCGGCCCCCAGGGACCGCAGAAATGCAGCGGGCTGGATGTCGTGCGTTACGACGCCGCGGCCCTGCACGCGCAGTTCGGCCGCAGCTTCCGGCTGCTGGAGAGTGCGACCGAGCTGCACCGGACGCCCTCCGGGGCCGAACAGCAGTTCCTGTACTGCCTGTGCAAGGCCGAATAGCCGGGGATCGCGGCGCAGCACCCGCGTTCGCGCGCGGGGCAGGCGCCGTGACCGCCGCTCCCGTCTGCGTCCCGTCAGCCGGAACCTGCCGGGAATCCCGCGGGCGGAGCGCAATTCGCATCAGGGAATCACGATCAGTGCATAATTGCGTGTCCTTGACGGTGGTTCGCGGGATTCAGGACGATGCGCCGCGAAGCAGACCCATTTCAAGCATGTCGATCGATGACGCCGACGAAGTCGCCGGCGGCGGATTGCCAGGAAGTCCGGGAGCGGGGTAGATGAGTGCGTTGAAGACGGTTGTTCTGGTGGTGTTCGGGGCGGCCCTCGCAGGTGGCGGTTACTGGTACGGCACATCACGCGCACCGGCGCCAGTCGCCGGCAGCGGCGGCGCGGCCAAGCAGGCGCAGGGAGCAGCGGGCAAGGCGCAGGGCGCGGGCGGTCCGGCACAGGTGGAGGCGGCCCGCGTGACCATGGCGCAGATGCCGCAGATCATCCAGGCCGTCGGCAGCCTGCGCTCGGACGAGTCGGTGACGCTGCGACCGGAAGTTGCCGGCCGCATCGTAGCCATCCGTTTCGAGGAAGGCCAGCGCGTCGCCAGGGGCCAGACGCTGGTGCAACTCGACGCCTCGGTGAACCAGGCCGAAGTGCAGCAGGCGCGCACCAATCTCGAACTCGCCAAGACCAAGTACGACCGCGCGGTCGACCTCGCCAGCCGCAATTTCATCTCCGGGCAGGCGCGCGACGAGTCCAAGAGCGCCTATGAGCTGGCGCAGGCCTCGCTCGCGCTGGTCGAGGCGCGCTTCGCCAGGACCGAGATCAAGGCGCCCTTCTCCGGCATCATCGGCCTGCGCGTGGTGTCCGTCGGCGACTACGTGAAGGAGGGCGCCGACATCGTCAACCTGGAGGCCATCGACCCGATCAAGGTCGATTTCCGCGTGCCGGAGAACTTCCTGCGGGACGTGAGGGTCGGCCAGACCCTGCAGGTCAACCTGGATGCGATCCCTGGCAAGACCTACGACGGCCGGGTGATTGCGGTCAACCCGCTGCTCGATGCCGCCGGCCGTTCGGTGGTTGTGCGCGCGCAGGTGCGCAACCAGGACACCTCTCTGCGCCCGGGCATGTTCGCCCGCATCGGCCTGCTCACGCAGGCGAAACGCGATGCCATGATCGTGCCTGAAGAAGCGCTGGTGCCG
>VGIE01000307.1 GCA_016867955.1 Betaproteobacteria bacterium | reverse complement strand
ATTCTCCGCCAGTTTCATGGCCGCGCCGGGGCCATCGACCACCGGTACCGGGCATCCCGCCGACCGCAATCGCCACGCCAGCTCCGGCACCAGCGCCGAGGTGAGCGTACAGGCAGGGACGACCGCGTGGGCGCCGTCTTCGCGCACCGCTGCGAGCGCGGCCTCGAGCAGTGCTGCCAGCGTTGCATCGGCATCCGCGCGGATCGTCTCTAGGCCGCAGGACAGCTGGCGGATGGAGCCGAGCACCGGCCGGAACCCGTGGGCTTCGACCAGCCGCTCGATCAGCCGAACCTGCGGGAGCGGATACAGGATAGAAAAGCGGTAGCTTAGCTGCGCCGCGAGGCAGAGCGCCGCGTGTCCGGGCCCGATGACCGGGATTCGCACCAGCCGCCGTGCCTCCTCGACCGCCGGGTCCTCCATGCAGTCGACAATCACGGCGTCGGCGCCATCGTCGGCCGCGGCGATCACCGCCTCCAGGATCTCGGGCACGACGAAGGCATCGCTCGGGTCCGCATCGGCCGGCACCCGCTCGTGCAGGGCCCGCGCCGAGACCACTGTGCCGATGCGGCCATGGCGCGCGTAGGCCTCGCGGCGGTCCGCTGCCAGCGCGGCATCCGCGGTCGGCAGCACCACCGTGATCCTCACTTGCGCGGCGGGTCCGGGTAGGTGAGCTTGCTGTGGCAGAGCCCGAGTTCCACCAGGCCCTCGGCCAGCTTCACGGCCGCCGAGACCGGGTTGATTACGGGCACATCGAAGCCCTCGGCCACCAGTCGCCGTCGGACTTCCGGCACGATGGCGCTCAGGCCCGTGCAGTCGAAGGTGATCGCCTCGGCGCCGTCCTCGCGCAGCGCCAGCAGCGCAGCCTGCGTCATCGCGCGTATCGCCTTGTCGTGCTCGCGGAACAGCTCCAGGACTGCCATGTCCATCACGCGCACCGAGGCCACCCGATCGAGCACGCCGTAGAGACGGAACATGCGGTCGAGATCCGGCCG
Source organism: Betaproteobacteria bacterium (assembly GCA_016867955.1). Classification (GTDB taxonomy): domain Bacteria; phylum Pseudomonadota; class Gammaproteobacteria; order Burkholderiales; family SG8-39; genus CAIYPG01. The sequence goes on along the minus strand of VGIE01000307.1, from coordinate 2,680 downwards.
GTCGCGCTCCAGGATCGCGATCACCGAGAAGCGCTGTGCGAGCTGGGTCGTGAGCGCGAACGCCGCCTGCGCGACACCGATCACCGGTATGGAAGCCAGTTCCCGCGCCGCGTCCAGCCCGGGATCGGAGGCGCAGTTGATGATGATCGCCTGCATGCCCTCGGTCTCGGCCTTGCGCACCTCCGCCAGCAGGCCGGGCAATGCCAGCGCCTCGTCGTACTCGCTCTCGATGGATACTGGCCCGTGCTCGAGCAGGACGTGTGACAACTGCGTGCCGCTGCCCGCCGACAATGCGTATTCCTGCGCGCACTCGGCGAGCACCTCCCGCGTCGTCACGGGAGTGATGACGCGGATGCGCAGCGGCAGGGGTTGGCCCGTCACGGCGCGCGCCTCAGCCGCGGCAGGACCTGGTCGGCGAACAGCCGCATGCCCCCCAGCCAGCGTCCCGCCCAGCCCGACAGGCCGCCGGTGTCCACATCGACATCGTCGCAGGCCACGAAGGAGCACATCGCGTCGTTGAAGCCCATGTCGAATACCCGCGCCTCGATCCCGGCCGCGATCGTCTCGGGGCGGCCGAACAGCATGAGGTCGGGATCGGCGCCTGCTGGCACCACCGCCTGTGTGGCGGTCTGCGGCTCGGTATCGATCGGGAACGTGGTGATCTCGCGCACGTTGCGGCGGGCCTTCGCTTCGTTCTCGTCGTTGCGGAACACGATGTAGACCGAGCGCAGCGCCCGGTAGTCGGGTGCGGGCCGGCCGGCCGCCAGCCACTCCTCGCGGAACGCCTCGACGATGCCCCGCACCGTCGGGTCGTGGCCCCACATCACCGCAATGGCATCCGCGTGCTGTGCCGCCAGGCGCGGCATCAGCCGCTTGCTGGTGTTGCAGGCAATGTAGATCGGCGGCCCTGGCTGCTGGCGGGGTTTCGGGCTCAGGATCGCGTCCTTCAGCCGGAAGTGCTTGCCTTGGTAGTTCGCCTGTTCCTGCGTCCACAGGCACTTCATGACGTCGATGGTCTCGCGCAGGATCTCGCGCCGCTCCTGGATCGTCTCGGGGAAACGCTGGCCGATCATCTCGTACTGGTGCGTGTCGTCACCCGCGCCGAGGCCGACGCTCACGCGGCCATCCGACATGGCGTCGATCGAGGCGATGGTCTTCGCGAGCAGCGGGGCGAAGCGGCGGATTGCCGGCGTGGCCATCGAGCCGACCCGTATCCGGCTGGTACTCGCGGCGATCGCCGCAAGAAAGCTCCATGTGTCGAAGATCTCGATGTCCCGCGGGATCGGCGCGTGTCCGGTGATGTTGTCCTGCGTCCAGATGGTGTCGAACCCGAGCCGCTCCGCCTCGCGCGCGATGGTCTGGTAGGCCGGGAAGCTGAAGCCCTTGCCGTAGCCCATGAAGAGGCTGAATCGCCGTGCGTCGTTCATCGTTGATGTCCCTGGGCTGGTGCCTCGGCGGGTAGCGAGTCAGTCATCGCAGAAGATCCTGCCCTTCTCGGCGATCACCCGGCCGTCGAGGATGATTTTCGGCTGCAGAACGGTCCAGTCCCAGTGGACGCTCGACCTGCTCAGCGCATGGCGCATCTCCTTGCCGAGGATCCTGCTCAGCATGCTGAGATCGCCCATGCCACAGGTGATCGAGCCGTAGACGCGCTCCCACTCCTGACTCTGCGTGAGCAGGGCGTTCGGGTTGTTGCCGATGTTGATGTGCACCGGGCCGTTGTACGCCCCGTCGTCGCCGAGTGCCCCAAGCCAGTTCTCGAGGCGTGCGGCCAGGTATGGGTCGCCTCCGATCGCCGTCAGTCGCCCGCGCTTGAACGTGAGTCGCAGCGGCGAATCCGGCTTCTCGTGGTAGTCGGGGTGATACAGGAGGGTGCCGTCGACGTTGACTGTCCCGTCGCCACGACCGAGCGGCACGAGCACGCCGGGTTGGGCCGGTGGCAGGAAGGCCCAGGGGGACTTCCAGGCGCCCTTGTCCGCGTCCCACAGGAAGCCGTCGCCGGCCGCGCCCTCGACGTCTGTCAGGTCGACCGTGAACACGTCCTTCCCGGTGTGAATCTCGCAATGCTTCGCGGCCGTGAATCGGGCCGCGATACGGTCGGCGTGCCGGCGTATGGCATGGATGTCCGCATGCAGCATGGTGCGGATGAGCGTGTCTTCCATGAACGGCGAGCCGATCCCGTCGCCGGGGCAGATGACCCGTGTGCCGCGGCTGATGCCATCGATGATGAAGTCGGCATAGCCGACCGCCATGTCGACGATCAGGTTGGCCTCGGCGGCCGCGGCCTTCAGCATGGACGGCCAGCTCGAGCCAGGTTGATAGGTGGCGCCGCCCTTGGGCAGGCGGCACTCGATCCTGACGGCCTCGGCGCCCAGCGACTGCGCCACGCCCTGGAAGACGGCGACGACGTGATCCGGCGTGCGCGAGTCGGTGATGATCAGCACCTTTTCACCGGGTTGCAGGTTGCTGACATCGACGAGGATCAGCCGGACGACGCTGATGAGCTCAGGACGAAGTCGAGATGAGATGTCGGGTGTGATGGCAGCCATGTCTCGTTTTCCGGTCGGACTCTCAGGTGATGACGATGCGGTTGCCGATGGGTGCGGCACTGCCGAGGAGTGCGGCAGAGCGTTTCGGCGGTGGCGCTGCCGAACTCCATTGGCGGCTCGGCTTCCAGCCG
>VGIE01000306.1 GCA_016867955.1 Betaproteobacteria bacterium | reverse complement strand
GCGATCGAGCTGTCGGCGGTCGAGCGCAACTATCTGCTCAATGAAATGCGCTACTACCTCGATCTGATGTGGATGGTGAATGAATCGCTGGCGCGCGACGACCTGCGCAAGGTGTCAATCGTCGCCAAGCGCAGGGCGGAACTGTCCGCAGCCAACCGCCTGCCGCCGGAACTCGAGGCCAGGCTGCCGTCGGTGTACCGCGCCGGCTGGCGCGAAACCAACCGGCAGATCGACGAGTTGGGCACGCACGCAGCGACCCCCGAGGCGACGGTGAAGTCCGTGCTCGGCCGCATGGCAACGTTGCTGCAGCGCTGCAACGAGTGCCACACGCTGTATCAGTTTCGCGCCACGCCCGCGCGCCCCTGAGCGAAGTGCCGTCCATTGCCGTGCATGCGCCGGGATGCATCCTGCGCGGGTCCCGGCAGCAGAGGCGCCTGACGCAGATCCTGCCGCGGTGTTTCGGGCATGGCGTGCGCGGGCGCGCGCTGCGGTAGTATCGCGACCTGCGCCGGCGCACTGCCGGTGGCTGTCCATATCGATCCAACGGGAGGGGTCAACATGCGTAACAAGGGGAAGGTACTGTTCACCACGGGTGCAGGTTCTGGGCTGGCGCGCGCGGTCGCGCAGCGTTTCACGCGCGAGGGCGGGCGCGTCGCGGTGGCGGATTTCAACCTCGAAGCGGCGAAGAAGACAGCCGCCGACCTGGAGGGCGCCATCGCCTTGCAGGTCGATGTGACCAGCGAGGATGCGGTGAAGCAAGCGGTTGGCGCTGCGCATAAGCATTTCGGCCGCATCGATTGTGCGTTCCCGGCGGCCGGCATTGCGGATTTTGCCCCCATCGAAGACTGGTCGCTCGAACGCTTCAACCGCATGATCAGCACCCACCTGGGCGGAACCTTCCTCTGCTTCAAGTACCTGATTCCGATCATGAAGGCACAGCGCGGCGGCGCCATTGTCACGGTGGCCTCGGTGGCGGCGCTGGTCGCGCAGAGCGGCAACGCCCCGTACGGGGCGGCCAAGAACGGCATCCTGCAGCTGTCGCGGCAGGTGGCAGCGGACGTGGCGGCTGACGGGATCCGCATCAACATCGTCGCCCCCGGCAGCATCCAGACCGGCATGACCGAGCCGCTGTACGTCAAGCGCGGCGATGGCGACCTCGCCAAGGGCGCCGCGATGAGCGGCAAGCGCTGCCCGATGAACCGCGTGGGGCAACCGGACGAGATCGCCGCGCCGGTCTGCCACCTGCTGTCGGACGAGGCAAGCTACACCACCGGCCACTGCATGGTGGTCGATGGCGGGCAGACCATCGTATAGCGGAGGGACCGCGCCGCCTGCTACGCAGGCTTGGCGGTGCTGCTGGTTCAAGAGCGGGACCGCGCCGCCCGAATCAGCTGTCGAGGAGCGTTATGCGTCACAAGGGAAAGGTCCTGTTTGCAACCGGCGCGGGTTCGGGGCTCGCCCGCGCCGTGGCGCAGCGCTTCACGCGCGAGGGCGGGCGCGTGGCGGTGGCGGATTTCAACGGCGATGCGGCGAACAAGGTAGCGGCCGAACTCGCGGGCGCCATTGCGCTGCAGGTGGACGTGTCGGACGAGGCCGGCATGGCGCGCGCCGTGGGCGCGGCGCATCGGCATTTCGGGCGCATCGATTGCGGTTTTTCCGCCGCGGGCATTGCCGAGACCGATCCGATCGAGGACTGGGCGCTGGAACGCTTCAATCGCCACATTGCCATCCACCTGGGCGGCGCGTTCCTCTGCTTCAAGTACTTGATTCCGATCATGAAGGCGCAGGGCGGCGGTGCCATCGTGACGGTGGCGTCGGTGGCGGCGCTGGTGGCGCAGAAGCACAATGGGCCCTACGGCGCGGCCAAAGCGGCCCTCCTGCAGCTGTCGCGACAGGTGGCGGCGGATGTCGCCCCCTTCAACATCCGCGTCAACATCGTGGCGCCGGGCTCCATCCAGACCGGCATGACCGAGCCCTACATGCTGAAACGTGGCAACGGCGACCTGGCCAGGGGCGCGGTGCTGCATGCGCAGCATTTCGGCGTGCAGCGTGTCGGGCAGCCGGATGAAATCGCGGCGCCGGTCTGCCACTTGCTGTCGGACGAGGCGAGCTATACCACCGGGCACTGCATGGTGGTGGACGGCGGGCTGACGCTGGCCTAGGAAGGCCGCCGATTGCCGCCGGCACGCCCGGGAGCCCCGGCTGTTGGCAGGCTTTCGTTGCCATGCGCGCCTGTACTAGGCTTCGCGGCGCCCGATCGGCTGGTACTTGAGGTCGCGGTGCGCATGCGCCATGCATGCGAACGAACGCGGGTGGGTGGTTCGAGTGTCCCAACATGGAGTGTCCATACGAAGGAGAAGATCATGAAGTGTCTTAACCGCGCCCTCGCGCTGCTGTGCCTTGCGGCATCCCCGTCGCTTGTATCCGCGCAGAGCGTCGACAAGCTGGTTGCATTGAGTGCCGGAAATACCACGCCGCTCGCCCCCATCTACCTAGCCGAGACGCTCGGTTATGCCAAGCAGGAAGGCCTCGACTACACGGTCAAGACCGTGTTCGCCAACTCGCTCAATCTCGTGGTTGCGGGTGAGGGCGACTTCTCGGTGATCGGCATCTCCTCGGCGCTGGTGCCGGTGAGGGAAGGCAAGGAAACCTCGATCGTCTACGCCATCAGCTCGGGCCTTGCCACCGGCTTCATGGTGGCTACGCAGAAGGTAAAGTCGATCGCCGACTGTACGCGCGTGTCCACATCGCGCGCCGGTTCGGCGGTGTTCTCGTCGACCATGGCCTACAGGACGACGGGCGGCGGAAAATTCACCATCCTCGAACTGGGCGACGCCAACCAGATCGTGCCTTCGGTCCTGTCAGGCGGCAGTGATTGCGCGGTGAGCGCGCTCGCAGTGCTGCAGCCCGGGCTCGATCAGGGGCTGCACCTGCTGGTCGATCCGCGCAATCCGAGGACCGTTCCGCCCAACACCATACAGGGCACCTACGGATCAGGATTGTGGGGCATGAAGGACAATCTCCAGAAGAAGCGCGGCGCGGTGGAGAAGCTCATGCGCGCCCTGAAGCGCGTCGAGGATTACATCAAGAAGACCCCGGTTGACCAGGTCGCCGCGGAAATCATCAAGCATCCGGATTTCAAGACCTACAAGCCTGATCAGATCGCCAGGCAGGTCGAGGCGGAAAAGCTCTTCTGGTTCCCCGACAGCGGCTACGTCAAGCCGTCGGCCTGGAACGGCGCGCTCACTTATTACAAGTATGGGCTGCCGTTCATCGATCACGGCAACAAGCTGTACTCGTACGAGTCGCGCGTGGACATGTCCTACTGGATCACGGCGTTCGGGCAGCCGACGGTCAAGTAGGTGACTGCTTCGGCCCCCGCGGGCGGCGCTGCGAGCAATGCCCGCGCGCTGCTCGAAGTCGATGATGTCGTTTTCGCCTATCCGGGCGGATCGGCCGTACTTGACCACATCAGCTTAGACCTTTCCGAGGGCTCGATAACGGGACTCGTCGGTCCCAGCGGCTGCGGCAAGTCCACGCTGCTCGCGCTGGTTTCGGGGCTGCTCTCGCCGGCATCGGGGCAGGTGCGCTGGGCGCCGGAGACGGTGAGCCCGCCGAGGCACCCGCTTACCATGATGTTCCAGAAGGACACGTTGCTGCCCTGGCTCAGCGTCGAGGACA
>VGIE01000305.1 GCA_016867955.1 Betaproteobacteria bacterium | reverse complement strand
CGCGCTATGGGACGGCGGCGACGAGCAGGCCGGCGCGAACGCGGCGCGCCTGGGGGAGCTCGGCTTCGCCGACCCCGACGCGGCAATCGCGCGCATGGCCGCCATCCGCAGCGGCGTGCGCCACCGCCAGCTGCCCGAGGCTAGCCGCGAGCGCATCAATGCCCTTATGCCGCGCATCGTCGAACTGTCGGCGGCGCGCGACAATCCGGATGCCACGCTGGCGCGCTGCCTCGATCTGGGCGAGGCGATCAGCCGGCGCGCGCCCTACCTCGCACTGCTCGATGAGCATCCCGCTGCGCTGGAGCGCGTCGCCGGCATCCTGTCCGCCTCGCCCTGGGCCGCCGAGTACCTGACCCGCCACCCGGTGCTGCTCGACGAGCTCATCGACTCGCGCCTGCTGTTCGCCGCGCCCGACTGGCCCGCCTTCGCCCGGCAGCTGCGCGCCACGCTGATCGCGCACGATGGCGCCGCAGAGCGCCAGATGGACGCCCTGCGCGACGCCCACCATGCGCAGATGTTCCACCTCCTCGCTCAGGACCTCGCCGGCGCGCTCAGCGTCGGGCGCCTTGCCGACCACCTCTCCGACCTCGCCGACCTGATGCTGCAGATCACGCTGGAGGTGTGCTGGACGCAGCTCAGGAACAAGCACGAGCCGGCGGGCACCGCCGGCGAGCCGCGCTTTGCCATCATCGGCTACGGCAAGCTGGGCGGCAAGGAACTCGGCTATGCCTCCGACCTCGACATCATCTTCCTCTACGACGACGACAACGAATCTGCGGCGGAGACCTACGCGCGCCTGGCCGCTCGGCTCAACAACTGGCTATCCAGCCGCACCGGCGCCGGCGTGCTGTTCGAGACCGACCTGCGGCTGCGCCCAGATGGCGCCAGCGGCCTCATGGTGAGTTCCATCGACGCCTTCAGGCGCTACCAGCGCGAATCGGCCTGGCCCTGGGAGCACCAGGCCCTCACACGCGCGCGCTTCTGCGCGGGCGACGCCACCACCGGCGCAGCCTTCGAGGCCGAGCGCGCAGCCATCCTCGCCATGCCGCGCGACCCGATGAAACTGCGCGGCGAAGTAGCCGACATGCGCCGGACCATGCACGAGGGCCATCCCAACAAGAGCGAGTTGTTTGACCTCAAGCACGATGCCGGCGGCATGGTGGACATCGAGTTCAGCGTGCAGTACCTGGTGCTGGCACATTGCGCGGCTCATCCGAAGCTGGCGCGCAACGATGGCAACATCGCGCTGCTCGGCTATGCCGGCGGGCTCGGGCTGATAGAGACGGCGCTGGCACGCGCGGTCGGCGACGCCTACCGGGAGTTCCGCCGCCTGCAGCACGCGCTCAGGCTGGCGGGCGAACCGTACGTACGCGTGCCCGCCGGGGATGTCGCCCGCCACACCGAGGCCACGCGCGCGCTCTGGCAGCAGGTGTTCGGTCCCGGATCAGGCGCGTAGGGGCGACGCGCAGCGAGCGGGCGGGGAACGCTCCCGCCGCGGACGACCGGACGCAGGAACACGACAGCGCGGGGGCGCGTTCAGGTTCCGTCCCCAGTCGCCCGACCGTGCCGCCCGGGTCGCGGCGGGATGCGCTTCCGCTAGAATGTCGGTCTCGAAGTCGATCCCGGAGCACTGTTCATGTCGATGGCCGACCGCGATGGCTACATCTGGTACGACGGCAGGCTGGTTCCCTGGCGATCCGCGACCACTCACGTCCTCAGCCACTCGCTGCACTACGGCCTGGGCGTGTTCGAGGGCCTGCGCGCCTACAAGACCCCGAAAGGCACGGCCATCTTCCGCCTGAAGGAGCACACCCAGCGCATGCTCAATTCGGCGCACATCTACCAGATGAAGATCCCCTACAGCCTGAAGACGCTGATGGAGGCGCAGAAGGAGGTGGTGCGCGCCAACAAGCTCGACTCCTGCTACGTGCGCCCGCTCGCCTTCTACGGCTCGGAGAAAATGGGCGTCTCACCCAGGGGCGCGACGGTGCATGTGGCCATTGCCGCCTGGCCCTGGGGCGCCTACCTCGGGCCCGAGGCGCTGGAGAAGGGCATCCGCGTGAAGACCGCGTCGTTTGCGCGCCACCATGTCAACGTCACCATGGCGCGCGCCAAGTTCGCCGCCACCTACGCCAATTCCATCCTCGCCAACCAGGAGGCGGTCGAGCACGGCTATGACGAGGCGCTGCTGCTCGACGTCGACGGCTTCGTCGCCGAGGGCGCCGGCGAGAACATCTTCATCGTCAAGAACGGCACGATCTACGAGCCGGAGATCGCCTCCGCACTGATGGGCATCACGCGCGACACCGTCATCACGCTGGCGCGGGAACTCGGTTTCGAGGTGGTGTCCCGGCGGCTCACGCGCGACGATGTCTACATAGCCGACGAGGCGTTCTTTTCCGGCACCGCCGCCGAGATCACGCCGATCCAGTCGCTCGACAACCGCATCGTCGGCGCCGGCCGCCGCGGCCCGGTCACGACGAAGATCCAGAAGGCCTTCTTCGAACTCGTCAGCGGCCGCGCAAAGAAGCACGGCGAATGGCTGGCCCTGGTCGGCAAGCCGCCGGCCAGGAAGGCGACGTCGGGCAAGGCAAGAGGCTGACATGAGCGAAAGCACCGGCAACACCACCAACAGCCGCACCGTCGAAGTCACCGCGACGGATCTCCCGCTGCATTGCCCCACTCCGGCAACGCCGGTGTGGAGCATGCACCCGCGGGTGTTCCTCGACGTGGCGAAGACGGGCGAGATCCTCTGCCCGTACTGCGGCACGAAGTACATCTTCAAGGGCACGGCACCCAGGGGGCATTAGCGGAGGGCGCGAGCGACGCGCCGGCGCGTCGCCGACGCCGGACCGCAATGCCGCCACCCTCGCAGCCCTGCGACCTGCCATCCCGGTAACGCCAACCCGCCGTGTCGCGCATCCTCATCATCGCCCCGAACTGGATCGGCGACGCGCTGCTTGCGCAGCCCCTGCTCGCACGCCTGAAGCAGCGCCTGCCCGGCGTGGCCATCGACGCCTTCGCGCCGGCGTGGACGGCGCCCGTGATGCGGCGCATGCCGGAGATCGACACCGTGATCGATTCGCCCTTCGGCCACGGCGGGCTGCAGCTGCGCGAGCGCTGGCGCCTCGGCCGCTGGCTGCGCTCAGGCGGCTACGAACAGGCCTACGTGCTGCCCAACAGCTTCAAGTCGGCGCTGCTGCCCTTCTTCGCCGACATCCGCCTGCGCGTCGGCTTCGTCGGCGAATCGCGCTACGGCCTCATCAATGTGGCGCACCGGCTCGGCGCGAAGAAGCTGCCGCTGATGGCCGAGCGCTACGCCCAGCTCGCCGAGATCCCCGGCAAGGAGGTGGTCCGGCCCCTGCCGGCGGGCCGCCTGAGGGTGGACGAGGCCAATCTGCGCATCATGCTGGCGCGGCTGGGCATCAACCGCAGCCGGCCCATCGTCGCCTTCTGTCCGGGCGCCGAGTACGGTCCTGCCAAGCGCTGGCCCGCCCGCCACTTTGCCGCGCTGGCCCGGCAGCTGTCGGCCGACGGCCGCAACGTGTGGCTAATCGGCTCGCCCAGGGACGCTGACGTCGGCGCGGAGATCGCGACCCTGTCGGATGGCGCTGCGGTCAACCTCTGCGGCAGGACCGATCTCGCCTCCGCCATCGATCTGCTCTCGGCCGCGCAGCTGGT
>VGIE01000304.1 GCA_016867955.1 Betaproteobacteria bacterium | reverse complement strand
CGGCACCGCCGGCGTGCCCGTGTGGAACGCCGGGATGCGCGGCAGCAAAGGCACCACCTGGATCGGTGGCACGCGCGCGAGTTCCTTCTGGCGCTGGCCCGGCACGCTCACGCCCGCCGATTGCGGCACAATACGTGTAGAGCAGTTTGGGAACGGGACCATTACCACGTTCCCTGGCAGCCGTCCTTTGATTACCTCTCCGTTGGGAACCGGCACAATCACACCGCTGCCGAACTCACCAAAGTGAGTTCCGGACCCAGGATGCCGTTGAGGGGCGTTGTCGAGCATTTGACAGCCTGACGCCGGAGCTAGCCCTTCCGCCTTACATTGAGTCTGCCGGGCATTCACCCAATTCCCCGGTGGACTTTGGGCAACAACTCAACTAGAAATCGCGCTGTGTTGTGCGGTAAAACCTGTCCGCCTTATCGGGGCAATGATTGAACACAATGGCAGAAGACACCCAAAGCAAGCCGCTGTTTGTTCCAGAAACCCGTTTTGGGTTTTGGTTTCTTGGCACCGAAACCTGGGTTCACCAAGTCTTGAAAGTCGCGGTCCGGGATCTGGCCCGCCTGTTGGAGCCACGTCGCGAAAGTTACCCGGTGGTGGTGGACGTGGGCTGCGGCCAGGGCCATTCCTTCCGGGTGTTGCAGGACAACTTCCATCCGCAGCGCCTGATCGGCGTTGAGTTCGAGGACGAGAACCTGCAAGTCGCGCGGCGGCGGGCCAGTGACCAGCAGGTGACGGTCGAACTGCTCCAGAACGATTGCGCGGCCATCAGCCTGACCGACGCCTGCGCGGACCTCGTGTTCTGCCATCAGACTTTTCACCATCTGGTGCAGCAGGAGCGGGCGCTGGCGGAGTTCCATCGCATTCTGAAACCGGGCGGGGTGCTGCTGTTCGCCGAATCCACCAAGGCCTACATCCACTCGTGGATCATCCGCTGGCTGTTCGCGCATCCAATGGATGTGCAGCGCACGGCCGAGGAATACATCGCCATGATTCGCGCCCAAGGCTTCCAGTGCGAAGCCCGGCACATCTCCTTTCCGTATCTGTGGTGGAGCCGTTCCGACATCGGCCTGCTCGAACGTCTGGGCATTCCCCCCAAGCCGCCGGGGCAGCGGGAGGAGACGCTGGTGAACTTGGTGGCCCACAAGCGCGAATGATCCGCTTGGGCGCGGGCGCGGGCGGGCTATTTGCGGCCACTGCGGCGCACGGCTTGTTTGGTCAGCCACCACCAGCGCCACCAGCGGAGCGTGTCGCGGACCGGATGAATCTTGCTCTGCTCTTCCTTGTAGATGACCTTGATGGGCACGAAGCGGATGGCCTGGCCCGCCCGGGCAAACTGAACCAGCAGCTCCGACTCGATCTCGAAGTGACGACTCGCCATCGGCAGGCCGACCCAGACCGACAGGTCGAGGAGACGAAAGCCGCATTGGGAGTCGGCAAGCGGACATCCGGCCAGATTGGAAATCAGGTGAGTCAGCCAGCGGTTCACCTGTCGTCTTAGCCACGGCATCCGGTGCGCGGCGGTCATGCGGTTGCCGACGATCATGCCGGCGTGCTCCCGGCCCGCGAGTTCCAGAAACTTCGGGATGTCCGCCGGGGAATGCTGTCCGTCGCCATCCATCGCCAGTGCCCACGCGAACTGCGCGTCCACGGCTGCGCGAAAACCGGTGGTCAGGGCCGCTCCCTTGCCTTCGGTCTGCCGATGCCGGAGCACGCGCGCGCCCGCCGCTTCGGCCTGCGCGACCGTGTCGTCGCGGGAGCCGTCATCCACGACCAACACATGGGGAAGAAAGTCTCTGACCTGCTGCACGAGGGGGCCGATGGTGGCCGCCTCGTTCAGGCAGGGAATCACCACCACACATTGTTCGCGCGAGAGCACCGCCGCACGCTAGGGCAATCGCTCGGAGTGCCAAGCCCAAAGGGCGCATTGAAGATCTCCTCGGTTCTCCGCTGTTTTCGGTGGATAGGATTTGAGCGTGAGCAGGACGACGACTACCACCCTCTCCCCCACCGGCGGAGAGGGCAGGGTGAGGGGGCGGGCGGGCGAGACAGAGGAGTGATCGAGTTCAAGGGCAGGGGGCGCTTTCCTTCCTCGTAGCGGCTTGAACTGCTGGTGCATTTTCCCCCTCTCCCCCAGTGGGAGAGAGGGAGCCGCGCGTTGCCCATCCACGTCCGTCCTCGTGCTGGTTCCACTGGAAACAGCGAAGAACCACCTCCTCAGCACGGCGCACTCTGGCGTTGCCCGGCTTTGCGCTTCCGTGAATCATGCTGCGAATGGATTTCGACGCGCTTGTCATCGGGGCCGGGCCGGGTGGCTCCAGCGCGGCGACCTTCCTCGCGCGGGCCGGTCGGCGCGTTCTGGTTTTGGAGAAGGAGTGTTTCCCACGCTTCCACATCGGAGAATCGTTGCTCCCCTACAACCGGCAAATCTTCGAGGCGATGGGCGTGTTGCCCGTGCTCGAGGCGGCGGGCTTCATCAAGAAGTTTGGCGCGCAGTTTCATCTGGGCGACGGGACGAAGCAGAACCACCTCCGCTTTCGCGACGGCACGTTCACCCGCGAGCCGCAGGCCATCCAAGTGGAGCGCGCCACCTTCGACCACTTGCTGCTGAAGCACGCCCGCGCCTGCGGGGCGGACGTGCGCGAGGGCTGGACCGTGGGCCGTTTCACTGCCGATGCTGCCGGCGTGACCGTGCAGGCGCGCGATCCCGCCGGGGTGGGCCATGAGTTTCGCGCGGCGTTCCTGATTGATGCCAGCGGGCGCGGCAATTTGACCGGCAACCAGGAAGGCCTGCGCGTGGTGCATCCGCACCTGAAGAAGGTCGCGGTCTTTGGCCACTTCGCCGGCGTGCCTGTGGACCCAGGTGAGGCGGGCGGCGATACCGTCATCATCCGGCTGGAGAACAAGTGGTTCTGGCTCATCCCGCTCGCGCCGGACAAGGTCAGCGTCGGCTGTGTCATGGACCGAGATGAATTCGCCGCCGCCCAAGGCACGCCGGCAGCCGTCTTCCAGCGGTTGGTGCAGAGCAGCCCGCCTATGCGCGAGCGGATGCAGCACGCGCGCCCGCTGTGCCCGGTGCAGACCACGGGCGATTTCTCCTACCACAACCGGCGGCTGGTCGGCCCGCGCCTCTTGCGGGTCGGCGACGCGGCGGGCTTCATGGATCCGATCTTCTCGGCGGGTGTGTATCTGGCGATGTGGTCTGGGCAGCTCGCGGCCGAGGCGGTTATCGCGTCGTGGCACCAAGGAGAGGCTGGCGCGCGCCGGCTCGCCGCGTATGAAAAGCGGGTGCGGCGGGCCATGCGTCTGTATCTCGGACTGGTCGAGCGGTTTTACACCTCCCCGTTTGTCGAAGTCTTGCTGGAGCCACGCGAGAAATGGGATTTGCCCTCGGCGCTCAACGCCGTGCTGGCGTGGGAACTGGCGGGCGGCTGGCGGGTTTGGTGGCGGCTGCGCGTCCTCTTCCTCGTGGTGAAGTTACAGGCGCACTGGCCACTGGTTCCCCGGCTGGCCTACCTGGGCCGCGCGGCCACTCCGGGTCGCGAACTTGCGGAGGCGAAGCCTTGAATTCGAATTCCGAAGTCGAACGGGAGCCGCAGAGAAGGAGCGCGGCATTCATGCCGCAGGAACGCCCCCGCGCCTGTGGTGTAGGTAGCGCCATTGCCCACCCCATCTCTCTGCGGCGTGAA
>VGIE01000303.1 GCA_016867955.1 Betaproteobacteria bacterium | reverse complement strand
GGGCGAGAAGGTCGGCCTCGTCGGCCGCTCCGGCGCGGGCAAATCGACCCTGGTCAACCTGCTCCTGCGCTTCTACGACCTCGAGGGCGGGAGCATCCTGATCGACGGCCAGGACATCGCCGGAGTCAGCCAGGAGAGCCTGCGCGCCGCCATCGGCATGGTGACGCAGGACACCTCGCTCCTGCACCGCTCGATCGCCGCCAACATCCGCTACGGCCGGCCTAGCGCCAGCGATGCCGACGTCGAGGCCGCGGCGAAGAAGGCTCACGCGCATGAATTCATCGGCGGGCTGCGCGACTGGAAGGACCGCACCGGCTACCGGGCCCATGTTGGCGAGCGCGGCGTCAAGCTCTCCGGCGGGCGGCGCCAGCGCATTGCCATCGCCCGCGTGGTGCTGAAGGATGCGCCCATCCTGGTGCTGGACGAGGCCACCTCGGCGCTCGACAGCGAAGTAGAGCTCGCCATCCAGGAGCAGCTGCTCGGGCTGATGGAAGGCAAGACCGTCATCGCCATCGCCCACCGCCTGTCCACCATCGCGCGCATGGATCGCCTCATCGTGCTCGAAGAGGGCCGCATCTTCGAGGAAGGCTCGCACGACGAACTGCTGAAGCTTGGCGGGCACTACGAAAGGCTGTGGCGGCACCAGTCGGGCGGCTTCCTCGCACCGGATGTGGCGCTTCAGGGTCGAGGCACCTCAGGAGAGATTGACGGCTTCCCGGAGATCGAACCCCTAGCGATCGGGGCGCGCGTCGAACCTTTGCCGGAATCCGGCACCGACGATGCGCCGGTGGTGACGCGGTCCTGACTACGCCAGACGGTCGCGGAGAAGCCTTTGCCTGGCGCGACCGCAGCCACGGGAAGGCGACCGGGTCGCCGGCGTTCGATCGATTCCATTCATGTACCATTCGGTGGCGACGGTGCAATACAGCCGCCCATGCGACTGCATCGAAGCTAGCGATCAGAGCGAGATTCAAGAGGGATTCAAGACATGCCACGTAACGTACCAAGTTTTGCCGAGCGCCTGCAGACCGCGGCCAAGGCGAAGCAGGAAAAGCTGGAGAAGCTGCGTACCACCGCGCAAGCCAACAGGAAGCAGGTTGCCGAGCGGCATGCCGCAATGGCGGAACTCGACAAAGCCCGCCAGATCCGCACTGCCGAGCGCGCGAAGAAAAAAAAGGCGCTTGCCGAGGAGAGAGAAGGTGAGCGTGTGGCCGAGCAGGCACGGAAAGCCCGTGAAGCCGCAGAGGCAAAGGCCCGCCTGGAGGCCGAGCGCATCGCCAAGGCGGCGGCCGAGGAGGCGCTGAAGAAGGAGCAGAAGGCCGCGCGCGACGCCAGGTACAAAGCACGCAAGGGGCGCCAGAAGTAACAGCACTCGACGTGGCGAGGGGTCGCATCACCTCGAGACCCGCCATGCAGGATTGAACCGTCCGGGGTCGTCACCGTGCCGGATGAACGGCTACGGCGGCGGGCCGCCTGCGGCCGTGCTGTCAAGGTCCCCGGGCCGGCGCCTGCGAGCCGTCGGTTTTCACGCTTAGGGCTGCAAAGCGTCGTAAAGATCCACCTTGGCGAGCGTGTTCGCCTTAGCCTCGGCGTTGCCCTGCGCGCCATTCGCGCCGATGTACTTCATGGCGTTGGACTTCGCCCTGGCATTGAGGGCCTCGACCTGCAGCAGCATCAGCGTCTCCGGGCCGTCCTTGCGGAAGGCGTAGGGCACGCCGCGCGGCACCATGATTCCCTCCAGCGGGCCGAGCCTGGTTTCCCTGCCTTGTTCGTCGGTGAAGACGGCGCCGCCGCGGATGACCATCCAGAAGCCGTCCAGCGCCGCATGCAGGTGCAGCGCCGAGTCGCCGCCCTCGACCAGCGTCTGCATGGCGCCGTACACGACGTCGCTGGTGCACAGTCGCGTGATCGACTTGGTCTTGCCGGGCGCCAGCTCCGGTTCGCTGTAGCGGAACACCTGGAACGCGTGCCGGTGTTTCGGCATGAGGTCCGGCTGCACCGCGCTCTTCAGCAAATCGGTCAGCGGATTGGAATCGTTGAAGTTCACGCTTTGCATGCGACCCCCTGTTTGGATTCATGAAGCACAATCATCGGTCGCCACGCGCAGCGCGCGGCGCTCCTGAGGCAACAGCCAGGCGAACAGCACACCGATCAGGCCGAGCGCGGCAAGGGACAGCAGCGTGGTCTGGAAGCCGACCGCCTTCACTGCCGGACCCAGCACCCACACCGCGACTGCGCTGACCGTGAAGGCAATGGTAAGGCGCATGCCGGCAACGCGCGAGCGCAGGCGGTCGTCCACGTAACGCACCAGCATGGCATCGGTGAATGGCACGGCGCCGAACACCGCGATCATGAAACCGGTCAAGAACGCATACAGCGTCCAACCGTTCGCGATGGCGGCCAGGGCGAGCAGAGGCGGCTGCAGCGACAGGACGACGATGTAGAGCTGCCTGAGCGGGTAGTGGTCGATTAGCCTGCCCACCACGATCTGCGCCAGCGAACCGACCACGTAGGCGCCGGCCAGCAGCGAACCCAGCACGGCGGGATCGCTAATGATCCCGGCCATGCGCTCGCCGAGCAGCTGCTGGTTGCTGTTGGTGGTGAAGTTGAACAGGAAGCCGCCCACCGTCGCGGTTGCCGTCATGAGGGCGACGACGCGGAAGACTTCACCCCTGGGCAACGGCGCGAACTCCGGGCGCCGCTTGGCCGGCGCTTCGGTTTCGCGCGGCGCGATCAGCGCAAAGGCCACGCCCAGGCCGATGGCGACCAGGCCCGGCACCACGAAGGCGGCGCGCCAGCCGAAGTACTTCACCAGGAAGCCGGTGACGACGGCCGATGCGGCAATGCCGAGGTTGCCGACCAGGCCGTTGAAGCCGACGGTGAGCCCCGGGTTCTTCGAATGCTGCAGCAGCATGGGAATGGCGATGGGGTGGTAGACAGCGGAGAAGATGCCGAGCACCGTCAATGCCGCGGCAATCTGCCACGGCCCCTGGGTCATTGCCACAAGGAGGGTTGAGGCGCCCATGCCGAACCAGTACACCAGCATCATGGGGCGGCGCCCCCACAGGTCGCCCAGGCGGCCGGCGGGCAGCGAGGCGGCGCCGAACATGGCAGCGGCGCCCACGCTGTAGGGCATCAGGTCCTCCCACCGCGAGAAGCCAAACTCCGCCGCGATCGAGGTCACCGCCGTGGCGAAGATGAGCAGGAACATGTGGTCGATGGCGTGCCCTGCGTTGAGCATCAGGGCGACGGGACGGCTTTGCATGGCTACACACTTTCCGGGAGGAGTGCGGCAAAGTCTAGCAGGGTGCCCGAATCGTCGATTCGGCCGCTTTCAGGCGTGCTCCGGAAGAGTCTGCTTGCAATTTGGGTGCACGGCGTCGGCGGCTGCGGGGTTCGGCGGGAATCCGCAGCGCGGCCCGGGCGCTCAGGCGCGGTTCAGGCGACGATATCCGGGTCGAGCTGGCGCTCGATGGAGGCGATCTGGTCTTTCAGCAGCAGCTTGCGGCGTTTCATGCGCTTGATGGCGAGCTCGTCGTGCAGGGGATCGAGGGCCAGCCGGTGGATGGCGATGTCCAGGTCGCGATGCTCGAGCTTCAGCTCGAACAGGCGTGCCTCGAACTGCTGACGCAGATCTGGATCCGAAAGTGCCATGCCGCAATCCTAACCCGAAGAGTGCCTACGAATGCGAGGGG
>VGIE01000302.1 GCA_016867955.1 Betaproteobacteria bacterium | reverse complement strand
GTGAGATGTGTGTAGTCCATTCCAGGCAACTTTGACTTGGCGGTCGAGGCGCTCGGATGCTATCGCATCTCGCCCACCCGCCTTGTTGATCAAAATTGCACTTCGAATTTGAACTCGCGAATAAAAATACAGATCGTTTCACGAATTACTCAGATGCCCCCAGAGTTGCCCCCAAGCCTCCAGTCCCACACCACTGAAAATAGAAATGCGCTATGTGCGGACTGCCAGAAGACTTGTTAGGATGGAATCTCTAAGGGAGGGGTTGCAAGTGAAAATTCCAGATCAGTCCAGCAAGCCGAACTCGCCCAAGACCCGAAAGCCGATGGCCCGAGCTCGCCGCAACCCGGACCAATTGGAACTTGGCCAGAGCCCCGTCCAGCAAGCGCAATTGTTCGCAGAGTCGCCGTGACCGCGGGCATCCGTCGTGAACCATCAGCCCACCCGTCTCGGAAGTGCCGCGATTCGCGATGCATGAAGCGGCGCCTCTCGAACGTGGAGTGAGTAGAACTACGTGGTTGCCCACGGGAAGCACGGATGGTGTTCCTTTGTTGTCACGCGCAGTAAACTGACTCGGGAGGTGCGCGGGCGGGCTTAAAACGGTGTCCCGATGTCCGCAAGCGGCATCTTTCGGTCTCAGGGGGGGGGGCAGCACCATGCTGTTTCTTGAAAACCGCTTTGAACGCACGATCGACAGGATGCGGGCGTCGACGCAGATTCCGCTGCGCATCGAATTGTGGAACGGGCACCGCTTCGATCTGTCGCCGGACCCCCGCGTAAAGGTGACGATACCCAAGCCGTCGGCACTGCGGTATTTCATTGCGCCGGACCTCAACAAGCTGGGCGAGGCCTTTGTCGAGGGGCATATTCGCGTCGAGGGCTCGATACATGACGTGTTCCGGATCGGCGAGAGCCTCGCCCGAAGCGCAGCCGCATCAGCGCGCAACGGTATCCGCCGTTTCGCCCGCCACACGAAGAGCCGGGACCGCAAGGCCATTGAGTACCACTACGATGTCTCCAATGATTTCTACGCGCTGTTCCTCGACCGCAGCATGGTGTATTCCTGCGCCTACTATCGATCGGATGCCGACACGCTCGAGCAGGCGCAGGAGAACAAACTCGATCACATCCTCAACAAGCTGATGCTCAGGAAGGGCGAACGCCTGCTGGACATCGGCTGCGGCTGGGGCGCGCTCGTCATCCGCGCCGCCAGCAAATACGGCGCGATAGCAACGGGCGTCACGCTGTCGCGGAACCAGCACGCGCTGGCGCAGGAACGCATCAGGGCCGAGGGGCTGGAGGGGCGCTGCAAGGTGGAATTGCGCGACTATCGGGATATCGAGGGTACGGGCGTGTTCGACAAGATCGCGAGCGTGGGCATGTTCGAGCATGTCGGCATCAGGAACCTGCCCGCGTACTTCGCCAAGATCAGGTCGCTGCTGGCCGATGAGGGCATGGTGATCAACCACGGTATCACCGCGGCCGATCCGGACAACCGCTGGGTCGGGCTGGGCGCCGGGGAATTCATCGACCGCTATGTGTTTCCGCAGGGCGAACTGCCGCACCTGGCGACGGTGACGCGCGAAATGGCGCTGGCCGGCCTCGAGGTCACCGACGTGGAGTCGCTGCGCCGGCATTACGCCCGCACCTGCAACGAATGGGCGGACCGCCTCGATGCGCAGCACGACAAGGCCGTCGCTGCGGCGGGGGAGCGGCGCGTGCGCATCTGGCAGGTGTATCTCGCCGGCTGCGCCTACGGTTTCGCCCAGGGCTGGATGAACATCTACCAGGTGCTGGCGTGCAAGGATGGCCTGACGAAGAGCCCGGTGCCGATGACGCGCGAGTACATGTACCGCGGCTGACGCGCCCCCGGATCGCTGTGCGGGCCCGGTTCGCCCCGGGCTCAGTGAAAATCTCGGGAGCGTGCCTTCAGCCGTCCAAGCAGGTCGCTGTGGTCATGCAGGCGGCGGGCAATCAGGTGCGTCACGTCGCCTTCGCGCTCAAGCACCCCTTCCACGCCCATGAGCCGGGACTTCAGCAGTTCGCGCCGCTGGTCGTCGGCGAGATCGCGCCAGACAATCACGTTCACCGAGCCGGTCTCGTCCTCCAGCGTCACGAACACCACGCCTGAGGCGGTGCCCGGCCGCTGCCGCCCCGTCACGAGCCCCGCGGCACGCGTGTACTGCCCGCCAGAGAGCGCGCGGGTTGCCGCCGCCGTGACAAAGCCCATGCGCCCCAGCCGCGGACGCAGCAGCGCCAGCGGATGGCGGCCGAGCGTGAGACCGAGGCTTGCATAATCGGCCAGCACTTCGTCGCCTTCGCCGGGGGCGGGCAACGCCGGCGCCGCTTCATGCACCGGTGCGGTGCTGAGCAGGTTTTGCCGCGTTTCGATGCCTGCCACGGCCCACCAGGCCTGCCGGCGGTGTCCTGCGAGCGACGCCAGGGCGCCGGCCGCCGCGAGGCAGTTCAGGTCCTTGCGGTTCAATCCGGCACGCTGGGCAAGGTCTGCTGCCGACCCCGGTGTGCGCCCGCTGCGGGCGGCAACAATGCGCGCGGCGGCGGCCTGCGACAGTCCCTGCACCATGCACAGTCCCAGCCGCACCGGTGGCTGGGGCGCTGCCCCGGGTTGCGGCGGATCCGACGTTTCGGCAGCGCGTCCCTGGGACGGCGGAGCGTCTTCCAGCGTGCAGTCCCAGTGGCTCATCAGCACATCGACCGGACGCACCTCGACGCCGTGCCGGCGCGCGTCCTGCACCAGTTGGGAGGGCGCATAGAAGCCCATGGGCTGGCTGTTGAGGATGGCCACCAGGAAGGCCGCCGGCTCGTGGTGCTTCAGCCACGCCGATACGTAGGCGAGCAGGGCGAAGCTGACCGAGTGCGACTCCGGGAAGCCGTACCCGCCGAAGCCGAGGATCTGGCGGTAGATGCCCTCGGCGAATTCGCGCCGGTAGCCGCGCGCGAGCATGCCGCCGACCAGTTTCTGTTCCAGGTGCTCCATGCCGCCCTTGCGGCGCCAGGCCGCCATGGAGCGGCGCAACTGGTCGGCCTCGCCGGGCGTGAAGCCCGCCGCCACCACGGCGAGCTGCATCACCTGCTCCTGGAAGATCGGGACGCCCAGCGTACGCTGGAGGACCGCCTTCACCGCCTCGCTGGGATAGGTAACGGGCTCGGTGCCGTTGCGGCGCTTGAGGTAGGGATGCACCATGCCGCCCTGGATTGGGCCGGGGCGCACGATGGCCACCTCGATCACGAGGTCGTAGAAATTCCGCGGTTTGAGTCGCGGCAGCATGGACATCTGCGCGCGCGATTCGATCTGGAACACGCCCACCGTATCGGCCTGCCGGATCATGCTGTACACGGCCGGATCGTCGTCCTGGAGCAGGCTGTCCATGGACACGGGATAGCGCTCCCGTGCGGGCTGGCGCGGCAGCCGGTTGACGAGGTCGAAGCAGCGGCGGATGGCCGAGAGCATGCCCAGCGCCAGGATGTCCACCTTGAGCAACCCCAGCCGGTCAAGGTCGTCCTTGTCCCACTGGATGATGCAGCGGTTCTCCATGGCAGCGTTCTCCACCGGCACCAGTTCCGACAGCGGCCCGCGCGCGATCACGAAGCCGCCGACATGCTGGGACAGGTGGCGCGGGAAACCGTGCAGCGTCAGGGTCATCTTCACCAGCTGGCGGATCACCGTGCTCCCGGGGTCGAAGCCG
>VGIE01000301.1 GCA_016867955.1 Betaproteobacteria bacterium | reverse complement strand
CGCCCATCAGGAGCCGAGTCTGCTGGTCCAGCGCGCCGAAAGGCTCGTCGAGCAGGAACAGGCGCGGGCGCAGCACCAGCGTGCGGGCGATGCACACGCGCTGGCGCATGCCTCCTGAAAGCTGCGAGGGATGGGCATCGGCGAATCCCTTCAGTCCCATGAATTCGATCGCGAAATCGACGCGGCGGGCGATTTCCGCCGCCTCGGTGCCGGCGCGTTTCAGCCCGAAGGTAATATTGTCTCGGACCGTCAGCCAGGGAAACGAGGCATCGTCCTGGAACACCACGCCGACGCCCTCGGGCACGCTGCCGGCCACCGGCCGGCCCTCGAAGTTGACGCTGCCTTCCGTGGGCATGCTCAGCCCGGCAACGATGTCGAGCAGCGTGGACTTGCCGCAGCCCGACGGGCCGACAATGGCGAAGAACTCGCCGCGTCGCAGGTCGAGGTCTAGCGGGCCGAGCGCGTGCAGCGTTCCGTTGAACACGCGCGAGACACCCCGCAATGCCGCGGTGACCTCGCCAGCGGGGTTCGTCGCCGTGGCATCGTTTTTCATGTTCTGTGCAGTCATGCAGGGTTTGTCCCGAGAGCCCCGCCGTGACGGGGCAGATTGCACCCGCCTGCCGCGGCACTGCCGCGACAGGCGGCCCATTGGGGTTTCTTGCTACCTGCGCAGGTCGGCAGGCAGCTGCGACTGGTCGATCAGCTTGTTCCAGTCCACCGCCTGTTTCAGCAGGCCGGTGCGCTCCAGCGCGGCGGCCATGGCCTGCATGCCGGCCAGTTCGATTTCGCCGCGGCTCCAGTAGTTGATCGCCACCATGTTCTTGACTGCGCGGATCGACACGTCGACCGGCAATGTGTCGCCATAGCGCTTGGCGATCAGGCGGCCGGCTTCCTCGGGATTGGCGTAGATGAAGTCGACAGCGGCGCGGCGCGCCGCGACGATGCCGCGGATCTTCTGCGGCGAGCTTTTCAGGATCTCCGAGGTCGTCACGCCCACGGTCTGCGACATGCGCGGCAGGTTGCTGAGGTTGAACACCACGCGATAGCGGCCCTGGCGGGCACTGAACAGCGGTTCGTTGATCATGGCCGCGTCGGTGCCGCCCTTCTCCAGTGCGGCCAGGCCCGCGCCCACCGCGCCCAGCGCCAGCCGGTTCACGGATTCAAGCTTGATCCCTGCGGCCTCCAGCGCCATGTTGGATACGGTTTCGCTGATCGAGCGCGGCGAGGTGTAGGAGAGCCGCTTGCCTACCAGGTCCTTGATGGTCTTGACGGGGCTGTCGGGCATGGTGACCCAGGACAGGTCTTCGAGGGTGCGGATGCTGTTGTTGACGATGCGGATGTCGAAGCCTTCGTTGAACGCGGCAATGGCCGCCGAGGTGGCGACCTCGGCATAGGGCAGGTTGCCGCCGAACATGTTGCGCAGCGTGGTGCCGCCGCCAAGCGATCCCTGCACGGCGGTGATGTCGACGCCGTTCTTCTTGAACTCGCCGCGTTCGAGCGCCACGGCGACCGGGCCGCCGGTCATCAAGGCGCCGAAGCCGGTGACGACAATTTCGTTTGCGCGCACCGGCGTGGCCGTTACTGCGGCGCCCAGCAGGGCAACAGCCATCGAGTTTTTCAGATTGGTCATGGATTACTCCTTTGGATTGACTGCAGCGAGAGGCTACGTTCGTGCTGACGACATGGCAACCGGAATTTGACGGTGCGAAGCAGGCTCATGCCGGCCCCACCTGAACCCCGGCAACCTCCTCCATCGGCAGGATGACGGCGGAGACATCCTTCTGCGCATGCCCGAGTCCCGCTGCCTCCATATAGCACTGCTGCGCGATGCTGGCCAGCAGCAGGCGCACGCCCAGCGACTTGCCCGTCGAAATGGCGGCTTCGAGGTCCTTGATGATGCTCTCGACCGTCGATTGCGGCTCGAAATTCCGCGGCAGCACGAACTTGGGCACCATGCGCTCCAGCGTGTTGCTGCGCGCCGAGCTGCCGGCCAGCACCTCGTACAGCTTGCGCGGGTCGATGCCGGCCTTGGTGCCGAGCACCATGGCCTCGCCGACCAGCACGTGCACGGTGCCGGTGATCATGTTGTTGCAGATCTTGGTGGACACGCCGGCGCCGGGCGGACCCATGTGATAGACCTTCCTGCCGAGCTGCTCCAGCACCGGCCTTGCCGCGGCGAAGTCGGCCTCGGACGCCCCGACCATGATGCTGAGCGTGGCATCGCTCGCGGCCCACGGGCCGCCGCTGACCGGCGCGTCCAGGTAGCGGATGCCCTGCGCGGCCAGCGCCGTGCCGATGCGGCGCGCCGCGGCGGGGGCGATGGTGGCGAAGTCCACGCACAGCAGGCCCTGCTTCTTCGATGCGGCGACGCCATTCTCGCCGAGGTAGATCTGCTCGCACTGCTCGGGTGTCAGCAGGCAGGTGCCCAGCCAGTCCACCTGCGCGGCGAGTTCGGCGGGTGACTTCGCCTCCCTCGCGCCGGCCGCGAGCAGCGCCTCGATCGGGCCGCGGCTGCGGCTGTGCACGAAGACCTCGTGTCCCGCCTTGACCAGGTTGAGGGCCATCGGCCGCCCCATGTGCCCCAGGCCAATGAATCCGACGCGCATGATCACGCCCTTCCCATTGTTATCAAATTGAAAATCAGCACTCTGGCCCCATTGTCATGATGAGTAAATTATTATCACCATTCACGGTGACTGCCGCGCGTCCGGGGGGCAATTGCGTTCAACCGGCGGCCTCTGCGGCGTGCAGCGTGCCGCTGCGCGCGGCGGCGCGGCTGTCAGTCCGCGCCTCACCGCCCCTGCGTTCCACCCCCTGCAGAATCCAGTCCGCCACCCACTGCGCCAGCGCATCCACCGAGGTGACGCGCGGGTTGAACCACTCCGTGGTACGGCTCATCGAGCCCACCAGGAACTCGACGAAGATCTCGACCGGCAGGTCGTCGCGCAGCTGCCCGGCGCGCTGTGCGGCCAACACCAGCTCGCGCCAGTAGGCGAGGTAGGCCACGCGCCGCGGATGATCGCGGCGCTTGATGGTGGCCGGCAGCTGGTTGTAGATGCGCGCGTATGCGGGTGTGTACTCGCTGGTCTCGAGCAGGGCGCGCAGATCGGCCAGGATGGCCTCGCGCAGGCGCTCCGCCGGCGTGGCATCGCCGGGCAGCGCCGCGACGGCGGCGCGCACGGCCTCGTCGATGGTGGCGATGCCGACATCCAGCACCTCGCGCAGGATCGCGTCCTTGGAGGAGAAGTGGTAGTACATGCTGCCGGCACCCATGCCGGCGAGTTCGGCGACGTCGCGCAGCGTGGTGGCCTTGTAGCCCTTCTCGCGGAACAGTCCGGCGGCCGCAAGCAGGATCTGGCGGCGCGTTTCGGCGGCCTTGCCGGGCGTCTCCGGCGCGAAGGACTTGCCGGCGAGTGGGACGCGCAGGGCCGCGGGCGCTTCCGTGGCGCTGTCGGATGAACTGCTGCGGCGCAGCCTGCTGCCGGGGGCAGGCGTGCGGGCCGGATCGCGCGGAGGTTTGGCCATGAGGGTGTCGGGTGGGCGCGGGCTGCGTTTCAGGCCGGCAGCGTGCCTTCTGCCCGGAGCTTTGCCGTGACGATCTCCGTCAGCCGGCTCTTGAGCACCTTGCCTCCGGGGCCGCGCGGGAAATCGTCGATGATCTCCAGGCGTTCCGGCAGCTGCCAGACGGCGAGGTGCTGCGCCTTGA
>VGIE01000300.1 GCA_016867955.1 Betaproteobacteria bacterium | reverse complement strand
AGGCCTGGCGGTGTCCTCGCCGCGCCGCTCGGTGTTCGCCCCGACGGTGCCGACGCTCGCCGAATCCGGCGTGGCGGCATTGAAGGACGTGGACGTCGTCGGCTGGACCGGCCTGCTTGCGCCGGCCGGCATCGCGCGCGACACCGTCAACCGGCTGAACGCCGAAGTGAACGCCATCGTGCAGACGCAGGACATCAAGGACAGGTACGCCGCGCAGAACCTGGAAGTGTTCCCGCCCGGCTCGGCGGACGAATTCGCCACCTATATCCGCGCCGAGTCGGAGAAGTGGAAGAAGGTCGGCCGCGACGCCAACGTGCAGCCGCAATAATGCAGGAGGGGCTGTCCCGCACGGCGGGACAGCCCCTTACGGTTTCGGACCGGCGCCTGAAGCGCCCGGCCTACTTCTTGTCGTAGCTGTAGAAACCGCGACCGGACTTGCGGCCCAGGTAACCCGCCTCGACCATTTCCACCAGCAGCGGCGCCGGGCGGTACTTGGGGTCGTTGAACGAACTGTAGAACACGTTCATCACGTCGAGCATCACGTCCAGGCCGATCATGTCGCACAGGGCCAGCGGGCCTATCGGGTGGTTGCAGCCCAGCTTCATGCCCTCGTCGATGTCCTCCGGCGTAGCGACGCCCTCGCCAAGAGCGAAGCAGGCCTCGTTGAGCATGGGCACGAGGATGCGGTTGACGGCGAAACCGGGGGAATTGCGCACGACGATCGGCGCCTTGCCGATCTTAAGCACCACGGCGCGCGCCGCGGCCAGCGTGTCCTCGCCGGTCTGCATGCCGCGAATCAGTTCCACCAGCACCATCACCGGCACCGGGTTGAAGAAATGCATGCCGATGAACTGCGCCGGGCGCCTGGTCGCGGCGGCCAGCTTGGTGATGGAGATCGAGGAAGTGTTGCTGGCGATGATGGCCCCGGGCTTCACCGTTGCATCGATCGACGCGAAGATCTTCAGTTTCAGGTCGATGTTCTCGGTGGCCGCCTCGATGACGAGGTCGCAGTCGGCCAGCGCCTTCATGTCGGTGGCCAGCGCCAGGCGGGCCAGCGTCGCCGTCTTGTCGGCCGCCGTCAGCTTCTGCTTGTTGACCATGCGCTCCAGGCTGCCGTCGACGGTCTTCATGGCGCGGTCGAGCGCGGCCTGCGCGATGTCGGTGATCACCACCGGATAGCCCGCCATCGCGCAAACCTGCGCAATGCCGTTACCCATGGTGCCGGCGCCGACGACGCCGATAGTCCTGATATCCATGCGAATTCCTCAATTAGAGTGCCTCACAAATAGAGGGGACAATCCCCTCAAACTCCCCTACGTCAGGGCGCCTAACGAAAATTCTGTCAGGCGCTCTTGGTCACGAAGGGGGCTGCGCCTGCCGCGACGGGATGCTGCCGCGCACCGGGCCGGGTGCCTGTTTGCCATGACCATGGCAAGCCGGAACCGCGACCCGGAGTCTAGCATCGGCAGGCAGCGGATTCCGGCCTGTCGGCCCGCGAACAGCAGGCCCCAGCGTGCCGAACGGCCGGCATCGCAGGACGCGAAAAAGAGCGCCGCGACGCCCAAGCCGGCGTGCCTCCCCTCCCACCGCCTCGCGGAAATCTGCGCGCTGTGCCATCGGGGTTGGTACCATAAGCGACGGCGACGCGAACAAGAACACACGGTGCGAACCACGGTTCCTGGGTGGCCGCGGCCGGATTGTCCCAAACTGAACTCCTGCAATCCGTTGCGCCACGGCGTCACGGATCGGGACTTTGAGCAAGCTAACGATGAGGGGGACGCATTCCCTTCGCGATCCCGTACGTTGGGGCGCCTTCCGGCAGTTCCGTCGGGTGCTCTTGGGAGAATTGCGCGGAGCGACAGTTCCCCCCGCGAGGCCAGTGGATGAAGTCGCCAAATGAACGCGAACCCGGTGAAATCGAACCCGGGCTGCTCGCCCACTTCGTCGCCGACCAGGCGCTCGACGTCGAGCACCGATTCATCGGCCTGCGCCGCCTCCTTGAAGCCACAGACCGCATCGACCCCGGCGTCCTGCTTGATGAAGTCATTCGCCAGGTCCACGAAACCTGCCGCACCATCTTCCCGTGCGAGCGCACCGGCTTTGCGCTGCTCGACGAGGGCGGTGATCAGCTGCGCACCCGCTGGGTGAAGACATCCAGCCCCGAGCCACGCCTGCCGGCGGACTACAGCGCGCCGATGGCAGGCAGCTCCTCGCCGACGTGATGGCCTCCGGCGAGCCGCGCATCATCGCCGACCTCGCCGCCTACCTGCAAAGGCACTCGGACTCGAAGGCGACGACGCTGCTGCTCGCCGAAGGCATGCGCGCGAGCCTCACCTGCCCGCTGGCGGCCTCGGGCAAGCCGTTGGGCTTCCTGTTCTTTTCCCGCCAGGCGGCCGATGCCTACACATACGCCCATGCGCAGGCGATGCAGGCCATCCTGCCGGCCCTGTCCGCGGTGATCGTCAAGGCGCGGCTGTACGAGCTGGTGATCCGCGCGCAGCTGGAGTCCGAGCGCCTGCTGCGCAACGTGCTGCCCACGCCCATCGTCAAGCGCCTCAAGGCCGACGAGCAGACCATCGCCGACGGCTTCCCGGCCGCCACCAAGGTGTTCGTCGACCTCGTCAATTTCGTGAAACTATCGGCGACACTGTCGCCTGCAGCAGTGGTGATCGTGCTCAACCGCATCTTCTCGGCCTTCGACGCGCTGTGCGAAAAGTACGGCGTGGAGAAGATCAAGACCATCGGCGATGCCTACATGCTCGCCACCGGCGTGCCCAGCCCGATCAAGGAGCATGTCAGCGTCGCAGCCAAGATCGCCCTCGATATGCAGGAGCTGGGCAAACGCCTCAGAATGCGCGAGACCAGCTCGCTCAGCTTCCGCATCGGCATCCACACCGGGCCGGTGGTGGCCGGCGTCATCGGCACGCGCAAGTTCAGTTACGACCTGTGGGGCGACACCGTCAACATCGCCAGCCGCATGGAAGCCAACGGCGCGCCGGATCGTATCCATGTCACGCGCGCGGTGTACGAGAAGCACAGGGACGAATTCGACTTCGAGCCGCGCGGAATGACCCACCTGAAGGGTATCGGCGACATGGAAACCTATTTCCTCATCGACGCCAAGCCCGGGAGCGAATATCGGCCCGCATCGCGAAACCTCCCCGATCCCGCCACCGATGGGGCTCACGAAGGCGATCCCGCGCTGCCGGAGCGCGAGCGGCGCCGGCCGCAGCGCTGAACGGTTCGTCGTCTCCGCTGCCGACGGCCGTTGCGCGGGGCGGGCCGGATTATTCAGGTATAAAAGGCCTTCGCTCGCAATGGCGCTGCGCCTTTCGAAGGCGTTCGCAGGCGGCATCACGAACATGCTCCCCCGAATGAATTCCCGCCTCAGGTATTCCGCCGCGCGCGCCGTCTTCTTCATCTCGGTCGGGACGGGCTTCCTTGCCGCCGCCGATATCTGCATGAAAAACCTGGCCGGCGCGCACTCCCTCCCCGCGATCCTGTTCGTACGCAACCTGATGATCCTCGGCGTGATCTTCATCATCCTGCGCCGCGCCGGCGAATGGGCCAATGCGCGATCGGCAATGTTACCGCCGCAGCTGCTGCACGGCATCTGCATGGGGACGGCCCCGCTGCTCTTCTACTACGCGCTGATGTTCATTCCCGTGGCGGAGACGACGGCGATCTTCCTGCTCATCCCGGTCATCGTGTCGCTGCTCGCGGTGCCTGTCCT
>VGIE01000299.1 GCA_016867955.1 Betaproteobacteria bacterium | reverse complement strand
ACCGGCTGACCGCTCCACAGCTTCTTCATCACCGCCAGCATCTCGTCGGTGCGCGCGCCACGCCGCTCGAACTTCTCGCCGACGGTGTCGAATTCCTCGCGCATCCAGCCGATGCCGACGCCCATCAGGATGCGGCCGTTCGACAGCGCCTGCGCCGTGCCGGCGGCCTTGGCCGCGACGAAGGGGTTGCGCAGCGGCAGCACGAACACGCCGACCCCGAGCTTGATGCGCCGCGTCATCGCGGCCAGGTGGCCGAGCATGACCCAGGGATCGGCAAACGGCGTGTCGGGCAGGAAGCTCGGCCTGCCGGTGCTGCGATACGGGTAGTTGGCCTCGAACTTGAGCGGAGCGACGAGGTGCTCGGGAATCCACAGCGCCTCGAACCCGAGCGCCTCGGCGGCGCGCGCGATGGGCGCGTAGCTGTCCAGCGGAAAGCCGAAAATGCGTACTGAAATCTTCATTCCGCTGGCGATTCCGTCGTACGCGCCTATTTGAATATCTTGTCCCACTTCGCCTTGTACTCCTTGGCGACCTCAGGGGTGAACTTCGACGGGTCGGCTGGAGCGGTGGTGGCGATCGGAAGGGAGTTCGGGATGTTGGGCAGCGGGCTGGCAATTTCGCCATTGACGGCCCATGTCGCCTGGCCCGCCGGGGACATCACGTAATCCATGAACATCTGGGCGGCGTTGGGTCGCTTCGACCAGCCGGCGATCACCCCGAAGTAGGGTGTGCCGATCACGCCCGTCGAAGGCACCACCATCTTGATGGGCGCGCCCTGGGCGATCAGCGGCACCACGATGGTCGGCACGGTCAGCGTTGAGCCGAGCAGTTCGCCGGCGACCAGCAATTGTGTGCTCTGCACCGCGCTCGGATAGAACTTGGGTGACTGCGCGGCGAGCGCGGGCAGGAACTTCGGGCCCCGCGTCTGATCCAGCCAGTCGTACCAGGCCATGAAGATCGTGGCGATCAGATCCGGCGTCGCCAGCTTACCCTTGAACTCGGGGCGAAGCAGGTCTTCGTAGCTGTTCACCGGAGTCTTCACGAGTTTTGTGTTGTAGGCGATGACCATCGGCTCTATGGCGAGCAACGGCGAGCCACCGCCGACGATGTAGCGGGCTGGCCACGGCGATGCCGCCGGGCCGGCAGGCAACTTCAACTGGCTCTGCTTGATGCGGTCGGTGACCCAGGTCGTTTCAGGCGTGATGGCGACGTCCGCACCGTCGGCGCCGGTGCCGCGCTCCTGGTCCATCTTGCTGACCAGTTGCGTTCCGACGATGCGCGTGACTTCGACAATGATGCCCGGGTTGTGCTTTTCGAAGTCCTCCTTCAGGCGATTGAGGACTGCGGGCACGGCGGCGCTGTACAGCGCGACGCGGCCTTCCTTTCTCGCCTCCACGACGACCCTGGCCCAGTCGGCAGGCGTTGCGCTCTTGAATCCTTGCGCAAGTGCGGCCTGCGAAGAGATGGCCGCCACAACGCTCAAGGTCCCCAGGCCCAGCAATTTTCCAGTCTGCATCATTACCTCCTCCATGATTTCGAACCCGGCAAGGCGCCCCTCCGGCGCGCTGCCTGTGCGCGCTCCGGGGGAATTCCGCGGTGACATCGAGCTGCAGTGTGGCTGTCGGTAGCATCCTTGCGATCGGCAGCGCCGGTAAGCGAGCGCGCCGGGACCCTGCTGGAGCAGCATGTCTGACTATCGGACAGATCGTATGCTATATTGACCAACAAATGAATAATTGTCAACGAAGGCAGATTATCGAGCTGACCGCATGCGCCTGCCCGATCCGCTAGTGCGTCAAGACTCGGCCGAGAAGGATCCGCAGTTTGCCTACACGCTGGCCCGCGGCTTGGAAGTCTTGCGTGCCTTCGACGCCGAGAGCACGGAACTGGGCAACCGCGAAATCTCGGGCCGGGTCGGAATCCCGCGTTCGACGGTGGCGCGGCTGACGCGCACGCTGGAAATGCTTGGCTATCTGCACTACGACTCGGCGACGTCGAGGTATCGGCTGACCACCGCGATGCTGTGCCTTGCCCACCCGGTGCTGGCGCGACTCGCCATCCGCCGGATCGCGCGACCGCACATGCAGCAGCTGGCGGATTACGCGCATGGCTCCGTGTCGCTGGGATCGCGCCTCGGGCTGGACATCGTGCTGGTGTCGAGCTGCATCGACATCAATTCGATTACCGCACGCCCGGAAATAGGGGCGCGTTGGCCGATCGGCGACACGGCGCTCGGAGTCGCCTATCTCGCCGCCTGCGGTGAAGCGCAACGCAATGTGCTGCTGAACGGGATCGCGGCAGGCGGACGGGTCGACATGAAGTCGCTGCGACCCCTGCTGCGCGCCGAACTCGACAGGTTCTCCAAGCACGGGTTCTGTCTGGTGCGCGATCGTGCGCGTCGCGGCATGCATGCGGTGTCGGCGCCGGTCAGGAACACCGATGGCGAAATCATGGTGCTCAACTGCACCATTGCGGCGTTCCAGCTTGCCCCGGACTCGCTCGAAAACGATATCGGGCCCCGGCTGGTCAATCTGGCCCATAGCATCGAGATGGGCCTCGGGATCGGCTAGGCAATTCCGCCCGGGGCCATCGGTTATCCACCACGAATCTTCTTCAGAAAACGGGAGCGTCGCTCATGGAAGTCGGTTACCTGATAGATACGAACGTTGGCCCCTATGATCAGCCGCGAACCGACGGCCCCACCGTGGCGCGCTCTATGGACGCCTTCATGGAGGAAGGCGTGCTGGCCGAGCGCGTCGGCTTCGATTCGCTCCACATTCCGGAGCGCCACATGCGCACCGAGTGCCATTACCCGGCGCCCTTCCTGCTGATGAGCGCGCTGGCCGCGCGCACCCACCGCGTCAAGCTCGCCACCCACACGCTGGTGGCGACGCTGTACCACCCGATGCAGATCGCCGAGTACGCAGCGGTTATCGACAGCATGTCGCGCGGGCGCATGATCCTGACGCTGTCCATGGGCTTCCACGACGATTACTGGCGCATGTTCGGCATGACCCGCAAGGACCGCAAGGACCGCTTCATCGAAACCGTGGAGATCTGCCGCCTCGCCTTCGAGGGCAAGCCGTTCTCCTACGACGGCAAGCATTTCAAGCTCGACAACGTGCAACTCACCACCCCGCCCTACCGCCCCGGGCGGCCGGAAGTCTGGCTCGGCGGCCACTTCGCGCCGGCGCTGGAGCGCGCCGGCCAGTACGGCGACGGCTACTGCAGCGACAACTTCCCCATCATCCCCGAGGCGTGGAAGAAGAAGATGGACATCTACGAGGCCTCGGCAAAGAAGCACGGCCGCCCGCGCAAGGTGGTGATCCTGCGCGACTGCTGGATCGCGCGCACCCGCGAGGAGGCCTTCGCCACCTACGAGAAGTATTTCGCCGCCGAGCAGCGCTTCTACTACCGCCACGGCATCTTCCCCGCCAGCGAGGCCTTCCCGACGGAGAGCTCGGTGACGGCCGAGAACCTCGCCAAGTACTACGTCGTCGGCTCGCCGCAGGACTGCATCGAGAGCATGCGCGGGTTCAAGGAGAAGTTCGGCGTCGACGAGGTGGACATCCGCTTCCGCGTGCCGCTGGGGCCCAGCTTCGCCGAGGCGCGCGACGCCATCCAGATGTTCGGCGAGGAAGTCATCCCGCACGTGCGCTGACGGATTGCATGGCCGCTGCGGTGCTGCGGTGCTGCGGGGAATCTGCTTCAGTTCGCAGGCGCTGATCGATTGT
>VGIE01000298.1 GCA_016867955.1 Betaproteobacteria bacterium | reverse complement strand
GATGACCTTGTGGCGGGACGCTTTCGCCGGCGTTGACGAGGGCGGTTGCGCCTGCCTCTGCGCTGTAGCCGTCTGCGCAGGGCCCGGCGCGGAAGGCCCTACCGCCATTGCCGCGGCGAACGGCAGCGTCGCCAGTCGCCGCCAGCGCGGCGCAAGCGAGCCCGGCGCATCCGCTGCAAGGCACGCCTGCCTGAAGCACTGCTGCATGTTGGTTCTCCCCTCGCAATGCGATCAGTGATGGAAACGGGCCGGCATGGGAAGCGACGGCGGGCCATGGCAGGTAGGTGGTCGCTTTGGAAACCCGTGGCGACGGCAGATTCCGGTTTTCGGCAGGCCTCCAAACCCCTTGCATTCAAGATCAGTATATTCTAATATTTGAAATTGCTAATGTAGTCATTGCCCCAAAAGGCCCGCCGGGAGTCAGGTGGTGTGCGTGCAGGGGGCAGGTCAGTCCGCATGATTGCCAGTAGCCGGGGGCGGGGGATGTCGGAGACCGATTACAAGGGTGTGAAACACGGGAACGGCCGGGTTGCGGTGCCGCCAGTCGAGGCGGGCACGTCCGCGGGGACTCGGCCCCCTGCAGGACGCCTGCGTCGCGCACCCGAATCCTTCCTGAGCGCGCAGCAGATAGCCGAGGTCCAGGCCGGACGGCGGGGATTCCTGCGCAAGGCCCTGGTTGCCGCGAGTGCATCGCTCAGCGTGCCGGCGTTGGCTCAAGGGACGGGCGCACACAATGGCGACCCCGCGATCCTGGAACTTCCGGCGCACAGCCGCACGCTGGGGCTGCCCGTGGCCGAGCGCGGCTACGGGCTGCCATCGCAGTTCGAAAAGAACCTCGCGCGCCGCGAGAGCCCGGGCCTGACGCGTGTGGCCGCGGCCTCGGTGTCATTTGCGCCCCTGCAGGGGTTGTTCGGCATCATCACGCCGAGCGGCCTGCACTTCGAGCGCCACCACCAGGGCTGGCACGACATCGACCCGGTCGGGCACCGCCTCATGGTGATGGGCCTGGTGAAGCAGCCCAAGGTCTACACCATGGACGACCTCATGCGCCTCCCCTCGGTGTCGCGCATGCATTTCATCGAGTGCGGCGCCAACACCGGCATGGAGTGGGGCAATGTCGCGGTGCCGACCGTGCAGTACACCCACGGCATGTTGTCCTGCAGCGAATTCACCGGCGTGCCGCTCAAGGTCCTGCTGGATGATTGCGGCGTCGACATGAAGCGTGCCCGCTTCGTGCTCGCCGAGGGCGCCGATGGCGCCAGCCTGACGCGCACCATCCCCATGGACCGCGTGCTGGACGACGTGTTGGTTGCCTGGGGCATGAACGGCGAGATGCTGCGCCCTGAGAACGGCTACCCGTTGCGGCTGGTGGTGCCCGGCGTGCAGGGCGTGTCCTGGGTGAAGTGGCTGCGCCGCATCGAGGTCGGCGACCAGCCCTTCGAGACGCGCGAGGAGGTGCTGCACTATGTCGACATGATGCCCGACGGCGTCGCGCGGCAGTACACCTGGACTCAGGAGTGCAAGTCGGTGATCACCACGCCTTCGGGCGGCCAGCACCTGCTCGATCGCGGGCAGTACAACGTCAGCGGGCTTGCCTGGTCCGGGCGTGGCCGCATCCGCCGAGTCGACGTGTCCTTCGACGGCGGGCGCAACTGGCGCACCGCAAGGCTCGAAGGCCCCACGCTCACCAAGTGCCTGACGCGCTTCAACATCGACTGGGTCTGGGACGGTGGCCCGGCCATCCTGCAGAGCCGCGCCATCGACAGCACGGGTTATGTGCAGCCGCGCGCGGCGCAGTTGCGCGCGGTGCGCGGCACGCGCTCGATCTATCACAACAACGCCATCCAGTCCTGGCAGGTGGATGCCAGCGGAGAGGTCCGCAATGTACAAGTGGAATAGGCGCGCCGCATTCCTGTTCGCGCTACTGGCTGGCGCGGCAGCTGCACAGAACCACTATTCGGGCGTCGGGCGACCGGCAACGCCGGCCGAGATCGCGGCCTGGGACATTGACGTGCGCGCGGATTTCACCGGGCTGCCCAAGGGGTCGGGAACGGTGGCGCAGGGCCAGGATCTCTGGGACAGAAAGTGCGCCTCCTGCCACGGTTTCTTCGGAGAGAGCAACGAGGTCTTCCCACCGGTCATTGGCGGCACCAAGCCCGAGGACGTGAAGCGCGGCCGCGTCGCCTCGCTGGTCGAGAGCAACGACCAGCGCACGACAATGATGAAGCTCTCGCGGATCTCTACCCTCTGGGACTACATCCGCCGCGCCATGCCCTGGAACGAGCCGAAATCGCTGTCGGTCGACGAAGTCTACGCAGTGACGGCCTACATCCTCAACATGGCCGAACTGGTGCCCGCCGACTACACGCTCAACGACCGCAATATCCGTGACGCGCAGGCGAAGCTGCCCAACCGCGACGGCCTGCGGCCGTTCCCGGGCCTGTCCGACGTGCGTGGCAAGCCCGACGTGAAGAATACCGCCTGCATGAAGGACTGCATCAAGGGCGAGGCCAGGATAGTGTCGAGCTATCCAGCCAGCGCCCGGGATACGCATGGCAATCTTGCCGAGCAGAACCGGCTGGTGGGGCCGGTGCGCGGCGTGGTCACCATCGCGGGCGCGGCCAAGTCGGGGACGGTGGTGGCATCGGCCGGCTCGGCGCTGGTCCGCAAGCATGGTTGCCAGCTCTGCCATGGCATTACCAGTCGCGTGGTCGGCCCCTCGTTGCGCGAGATCGGGCAGCGCTACGCGGGCGACGTCGGCGCCGCGGCAAGGCTGGTGGCGACAGTGAGGGCCGGCGGCTCCGGCAATTGGGGCAACATCCCCATGCCGCCGCAACTGGCGATTGCCCAAGGAGACATTGAGTCGATGGTGTTATGGTTGTTAAGTGGGGCCTTTTAGCGTAATAAGGGGCAAATTGCGATTGTGTGACGATGAGGAGGCAAACATGAGCAGAAGCGAACAACGGCGCAAGGTGATCAAGGCGGGGGGCGGCGTCGGCCTGCTGGGACTGTTGGCAGCGGCCGGGCTGCTGCCTGCAGGCGAGGCGCTCGCGCAGCAGCAGCAATGGAACAGCGGGGCGTTCGCGGCCCGCACCTTTGCCGATGCGGTGAAGGCGCTTGGCGGCGCAGCGCCGACCGAGAACAAGGCGATCCAGATCACGGCACCTGACATCGCCGAGAATGGCCTGGTCGTTCCGGTCAGCGTCACCAGCAACATCCCCAAGACCGAATCCATCGCGATCATGGTGGAAAAGAACCCGAATTTGCTGTCCGGGGTGTTCGACATTCCCGCCGGGACAGATCCGTTCGTGAGCACGCGGGTGAAACTTGCCGAGAGCACGGACGTATACGCGCTGGTCAAGGCCGATGGAAAGTTCCATTTCCTGAAGAAGGAAATCAAGGTCACCTTGGGAGGCTGCGGTGGCTGAGTCACGGGTGCATAAAAGCGCCTGCGCGCATTTCATGCCGGCGAGCGGCCCTCGCCCTGCGTGGCTGGGGGGCACGAGAGATCGTCGATTCACGAGTTCCCCGCGCAATGGGCAGCGTGCGGGTCACACATTCGGAGAGGGGTAGAACATGGCAGATCCAATGCGCATACGCGCGACAGCGAAGGACGGCAAGGTGGATGTACGGGTGCTGATGAGCCACGAAATGGAAACTGGACAGCGCAAGACCGCGAGCGGGGTTGTGCCGGCCTGGTTCATCCAGAACGTCACTGCAACCCACAACGGCCGCACGGTG
>VGIE01000297.1 GCA_016867955.1 Betaproteobacteria bacterium | reverse complement strand
ATCGCCGCCGCCGCCGTGGCCGCGAAGACAAACCGGATCCGCATCACCACGGCCATTGCGCTGGCACCGTTCTACCACCCGGTGCGCCTGGCCGAAGATGCCGCCGTGCTCGACATCATTTCCAACGGGCGCATGGAACTCGGCCTGGGCCTCGGTTACAAGCCCGACGAGTTCACCGGTTACGGCGTGTCGCCGAAGGAGCGCGGCGCGCGCCTCACCGAGATGCTGCAGATCATCCGCAGGCTGTGGGACGGCGAAACGCTCAATTTCAAGGGCCGGCACTACACCGTCGAGAATGCCCGGCTCATGCCGCGCCCGCTGCAGGTGCATCCCACGCTGTGGGTGGGTGGATCGAATCCGGCGGCGCTCAAGCGTGCCGCCTTGTACGGCGACGGCATCTATGGCGGCGGCGACATGGCGCTGCGTTATCCGGCGTATGCGAGGGAGCTGGCCGCTGCGGGCAAGCCGGCATCGGCCGCGCGCATGATCCAGGGCAGCCTCACCTGGGTGCTGGTGTCGAACGACCCGGAAAAGACCGCGCACGAGGTCGCCGCGCATGTCACGCACTCGGTGAACACCTACGCGCAGTGGAATTCCGCGACCAACCACCCGTGGTACGGCGGCGGCAGGCAGGTCACGCCCGAGGAGACGATCCGGAACGGCCCGCTCAAGGTTCTGACGCCCGAACAGTGCGTCGAGATGGTCGGGAAGATTTCAACGGCGGCGCCCATTGAGGGCGTGTACGGCTTCATCCCGCCGGCCGGCTACCCGCTGAAGAAGCTTGCCGAGCACGTCGAGCTGTTCGCCACCGAGGTGATGCCGCATTTCCGGTAGGCCGTGTGGGCGTTCCACAAGTTTTCACGCTTTCACGACAAGGAGCATCAACATGTACGTACTGAAACATGCGGTGTTTCCGGCGGTATTTGCCGCCGTTCTTGCAGTGGCCTCGCCGGCGCTCGCGCAGGAGAGCAAGTCGGGCGCTGCGTCCAAGGCTGCATCAAAGAGCGCGCCGGCGGCGAAGGCCGCGGCGGCCGCCGGCCCGAGTGCCGCGGCGCTGCAGGCGGATCTTGAAGCCATGATCAAGGCGGCCAAGGCCGAGGGCGAGGCGGTGTTCTATTCCACCGCCATCGAGAGCTCCTCCAAGCGCGTGGCCGAGGCCTTCCAGGCCAGATACGGTGTCGTTGCCAAGTACCTGCGGATATCGAGTTCACCGCTGGTGACGCGCTTCTTTGCCGAGGTCGATGCCAACAACCTCGCGGCCGATTTCGTGCTGCTGGCCGGCAGCGTGAAGGCCTTCACGGAGGACGGCCTCAAGAAGGGCTATGTCGAGTCCATGGACAAGGCCGGCCTGCCCGCGGTGCAGAGCGCGAACTTCCCGCGACGCTTCCTTACCGGCCCGACGGCAGTCACGGCCATCTATCCCTGGCTGATCGCGTACAACTCGGCAAAGCTCAAGGGCGATGACATTCCGAAGGAATGGATCGATGTGCTGAACCCGAAGTACAAGGGACAGCTGCTGCTGGTTGACCCGCGCGTGTCGGAGGCCTACCTCGAACTGTGGGCGCTGCTGCAGGACACGCATGGCGATTCCTTCTATACGAAGCTGAACGAACTGGGCGTGCGGCGCTACCCGAGCGGCGTGCCGGCCTACCAGGCGCTCGGTGCGGGCGAGGGGCTGGTCGCCATGCCGGCGGTGCCCGCCGGCATCCAGGACCTGAAGGCCAAGGGGGCGCCGGTGGACATTTCCATCCCCACGCTCACCACCGGCCTCGAGATGCATGCCATCCTGCCCGCGCGCGGCAAGGTGAGGCACCCGAACGCAGGCCGGCTGCTCGCCAACTACATCCTGTCCGAGGAAGGCAACAAGGTGTTCAACGACGACAAGGGCACGGTGGCCATCTACGACACCAGCACCATCCCCAGGCGCTATTCGCCGCCCAGGCCGGAGAACGTCAACCGCAAGGAAGCGCTGACCAAGCTGCTCGGGTTCTGAGCATGCACGGCACCGCGGGGGGACCCACCGCCTCGCGCACGCCTGAGCCGGGAGCGCCTGCGCAGTGAGCCTCGCGGGCACGTCTTCGTCCTTCGCGCCCTTCCGGGTGCGGGCCTTCCGTTTCCAGTGGCCGAGCGACCTGCTGGTGTCGTTCGCGCTGGAGATGGAAACACTGATCCTGGGCTGGTACATCCTGATCGAGACGGAATCGGTGGTGCTGCTCACCGCTTTCGCGGGCTTGCAGTTCCTCGGGGCGCTCGTTGCGCCCTATGTCGGCGTGCTGGGCGATCGCCTGGGCCGGCGCAGGATCCTACATGTCCTGCGCATGGCGTTTGGCTGCCTTGCGGCCGCGCTGATGCTACTCGGCTTCTCCGGCAATCTCTCGCCCGTGGCCGTCTTCGCCGTTGCTTTCCTCGCAGGCCTGCTCAGGCCCTCGGATCTTATGCTGCGGCTGGCTCTGGTCACGGACATGATGCCCGGCGATCGGCTGATGGCGGCCATGGGACTTTCGCGCATGTCACTCGACATGGCGCGCGTGTTCGGAGCGCTTGCCGGCGCCGGCCTGTTTGCGTGGCTGGGCTTCGCGGTGAGCTACATCTTCGTGGCGGGTTTCTATTTCGCCAGCTTTGCGCTCATGTTCAGCGCGACGATTGGCCGGTCCGCTCCCGGGCGAACGGCATCCGGAGGCGCCGGCCCGGCGCCAACGCCTCCGCGCGCGGCCTCCGGCCATGACCCGGAACGCGCCGTCGCCGCATCGAAGCAACCCGGGCAGTCGGCCTGGCGCGACCTGAAGGACGGGCTCGCCTACGTGCGTGATACGCCGCGGTTGCTGGCGATCTTCTGGCTCGCGGTGCTGATCAACCTGGTGGGTTTTCCGCTGACGGCGGGGCTGCTGCCGTACGTGGCCCGCGAAATCTACCTGCTCGATGAGATCGGCTATGGCCATCTCGTCGCCGCGCACGCGCTAGGAGCGCTGACCGGTTCAGTGATGATGACGTTCATCATCCGCGCGACCAGGGCTGCGCGCAACATGCTCGGGGCGGCCGTGCTGTGGCATGCCGTGATCGTGGCCTTCGCGCTCATCGAAGGGAGTGTGACGGGCATGGCACTGCTGTTCCTGGTGGGCGTCTTTCAGAGCATCACCATGGTGGCCTTGTCGGCGGCACTGCTGGGCGCGGCGGCACCGGCGTTTCGCGCCCGTGTCATGGGGGTGCGCATGCTCGCCGTGTACGGGCTGCCCCTGGGCCTGCTTGCGGCCGGGTACCTGATCAAGCTGGTCGGGTTCGTGCCGACGATGGCAATGTACGGTGCAATCGGCCTCGCAGGGTCCGTAATCGTCGGGCGCCGCTGGCGGAGCGCGCTTTGGGCATGAGGCCGGTGCGCGGGATCGGGCTCGCTCCCTTCGGGTTGCGCAGCTTCCGCTTTCAGTGGTCGAGCGACCTCCTCGTGTCCCTCTCCTTCGAGATGGAGACGCTAGTGCTCGGCTGGTATGTGCTGGTCGAGACCGATTCGGTCATCGTGCTGGGCATTTTCGGCTCGCTGCAGTACCTGGGCTCGCTGCTTGCTCCCCTGACGGGAGTGCTCGGTGATCGCTTCGGCAGCCGGCGCATGCTGCTTTCCATGCGTGCCGTGTGCGGGCTGCTAGCGCTTCTCATCCTGGTGCTTGCGGCGACTGGGCTCCTCACGCCGATGATCGTGCTTGCCTTTGCATTGGTGGCGGGCCTGCTGCGGCCGACCGAGTACGTGATGCGCCTCGCGCTGGTGGGCGAGATCATCGCGCCCGCGG
>VGIE01000296.1 GCA_016867955.1 Betaproteobacteria bacterium | reverse complement strand
ATCTCCCCCGCCTGATCAAGCCGGCCAGTTCGCGCCGGAGCGCGCGGATGATAGCAGGGCCCGCGCGATGGCCTGCCGGCGGCGCGGCGTCGGCAGGCCATCACGATCGTGCAGAGCCTTGCGTTCCGGCACGCCGGGATGGGGGCGGTGCTCAAGTATCATGCACGATGACAGGCTCCCTCCTCACGATGTCCGGATCGCCTTTGCCCAGCGCCACCCGTTTCCGTGCCGTGCTGCTCGACCTCGACGGCACCCTGCTGCACACCGTCCCCGAGCTTGCCCATGCCGCCAATCGCATGCTGCAGGAGCTGGGGCTGCCGGTGCTGCCCGAGGCGCTGATCGGCACCTTCGTGGGTCGCGGTATCCGTCGCACGGTGTCCGACAGCCTGGCGGGACGGCGCGACGGCGAGGTCGGCGAGGAATTGCTGGCGCGCGGCCTGGCGGTCTTCGAGCGCGTGTATGCCGAACAGCCGGGGGCGCGCACGCAGGTTTTCCCCGGCGTCCTCGAGGGTCTCGAGCAGCTCGCCGCCGCCGGCCTGCCGATGGGTGTGGTCACGAACAAGGCCGGGCGCTTCACGCTGCAGTTGCTCGACATCATGGGCATGTCGCGCTATTTCGGCGCCGTCGTGAGCGGTGACACGCTGGCGGTGCAGAAGCCGGCGCCGGAGCCGCTATGGCACGCCTGCGCGCAGCTCGGGGTGGCCCCGGGCGACGCGCTCTTCATCGGCGACTCGAAGCACGACGTTGCCGCCGCGCGCGCCGCGGGCTGCGCAGTCTGGTGTGTGCCCTATGGCTACAACGAGGGCGAGCCGGCCGACACGCTCGCCTGCGACCGCCTCGTGGCGAGCCTGGCCGAAGCGGCCGCCCTGATCTGCCGGTGACACGCCGAACGGCCCCGGGGGCAGGGCCCCGCTTATATCGGTACCGGGATATGAATAGCGTGGAGAGGCAGGGTGGGAGCGGGCATCGTCAGTTGAAAGTTGCGAATTGTCGGGCGCATGTCGGATACGGCATGTTGGCCGCGCCCGCCGCCTGCGTCCCGGGGGTGCCGCCGGCATGAGCGCGCGCCGTCCGCAACCGACGATGTGGCTCCTGTCCTGATCGGGCTGGCGATCAGCTGGCCCATCGTCATCAACATTGTCCTGCCGGCCATTCCGGCCATCGGCGATGCCTTCGGCACGACTCCGGACCGTGTGCAGTTCGCCTTTTCCATGGGCATGATGGCTTTCGGCTTCGCGCAGTTCGTCATCGGCCCGATGATCGACCGCTTCGGCCGCCGCCCGGTGATGCTGGCGGCACTGGTCATTTTCTGCACTGGCAGTAACGTTGGC
The DNA here is from genome assembly GCA_016867955.1 of Betaproteobacteria bacterium. GTDB lineage: Bacteria > Pseudomonadota > Gammaproteobacteria > Burkholderiales > SG8-39 > CAIYPG01. The sequence goes on along the minus strand of VGIE01000296.1, from coordinate 2,452 downwards.
GCCCTTGCCCCCGGGATGCCCGTGGTCACGCTTGGACGCGTGGTGCAGTGCGCGGGCGTTGCCGCGCTGTTCGTGATCGCCCGCGTCATCATCCGCGACCTCTACAAGGGCGCGCGCGCCGGCCAGGCGATGTCGCGCCTTGCCACCTCCATCACCGTCGGGCCGATGGTCACGCCCATCCTGGGCGGGATCATCGTCAGCGCGCTGGGCTGGCGCTACACCTTCGGCTTTGCCGCCCTGTACGCGCTCGCGCTGCTGGCCTGGTGCTGGCGGTCGGCGGGCGAGACGCAGCCGCAGGGCGAGCGCGGCGGCATGTCGCTGGCGGTGCTGAAGACGCAGTACCGGGTGTTGTTCACCGACCCGGTGTTCATCAGCTACGTGCTGGCGGCGACCTGCATCTCCAACGGTTTCTTCACCGTGATGCTGCTCACGCCGGTGCTGTTCATCAAGGACTTCGGCGTGTCGCCGGCGGTCTTCGGCTTCTGTGTCATCGGCATGACCTGCGGGCTGATGGCGGGCGGCTTCCATGCCACGCGGCGCGTGATGCGGCTGGGAGTCGATGGCATCATTGCGCGCGGCCTGACGGTCTCCTCGCTGGCCCTGCTGCTGCTGGCGCTGACGCCCTGGCCGTCGCTGCCGCTGGTGATCATCCCGGCCTGCCTGTACATGTACGGGCACGGCATGGCGTTTCCGAACAGCATGGCGGCCTCGACCGACGTGGACCCGCGCGTGGTCGGGGCGGCCACAGCCACCCTCGCATCGGTGAGCCAGCTCCTGATCGGCCTGCTCACCAGCGTTTCGGCGCGCTGGCACGATGGCACCGGCCTGCCGCTGGCGACGATCTGCCTGGCCTCCAACCTGCTGGCCTGGGCGGCGTTCACACGGGCGCGGCGGCTCAAGGCGGAACGCCGCGCCTGAGCAGGCCGCCGGCATCGCGGGCGGCAATCCGCGTGGGGCCTCGTAGAATGGGCGGCATGACCGCAACCGGATCCACCGACTCGCCCGCAACCGATCCCTCGGCCCGTGCCGCGCTGCTGGCACGCCTGCGTGACATCGTCGGCGTCGGGGCGCTGTTGACCGGCGACGCGGCCGTCGCGCCCCATGCCACCGATTGGCGCGGGCGCTATCACGGCCGCCCGCTGGCTGTGGTGAAGCCTGCGACGACGGCCGAAGTGGCGGCGGTGCTCGCGCTGTGCAACGACGCCGGCATGGGCGTGGTGCCCCAGGGCGGCAATACCGGCCTGGTGGGCGGCGCAACGGCGGACGCCAGCGGCGCGCAGCTGGTGCTCAACCTCTCGCGCATGAATCGCATCCGCGTTATCGACGCGGCGAACAATACCCTCACCGCCGAAGCCGGCTGCGTGCTGGAGGCGGTGCAGGCGGCGGCTGCGTCGGCCGACCGGTTGTTCCCGCTGAGTCTCGCCTCCGAGGGCAGCTGCGAACTGGGCGGCAACCTGTCCACCAACGCCGGCGGCACGGCGGTGCTGCGCTACGGCAATGCGCGCGACCTGGTGCTGGGCCTGGAGGTGGTGCTGCCCGATGGCGAGGTGTGGGACGGGTTGCGCGGGCTGCGCAAGGACAACACCGGCTACGATCTCAAGCAGCTGTTCATTGGCGCCGAAGGCACGCTGGGGGTGATCACCGCGGCAGTGCTGAAGCTGTTTCCGCTGCCGCGGGAGCGCGCTGTCGCCATCGTCGCGCTGGCGACACCCGCGGCGGCGGTGTCGCTGCTCGGGCAACTGCAGCGCGACTGCGGCGAGCGGCTGTCGGGCTTCGAGCTGTTCTCGGATGCCTGCCTTGAGCTCGTGCTGCGGCACTTTCCGGGAAGCCAGGCGCCGCTGGCGGCGCGCGCGCCGCAGTATGCACTGGTGGAACTCACGGACCTGCGCGCCAACGGCCGCGCCGCGGCGTTCCTCGAGCAGGCGCTGGAAGAAGCGCTGGCGCAGCTGGTGATCAGCGACGCGGCTGTAGCGCAGAGCGGGGCGCAGGCGGCGGCGTTCTGGTCGCTGCGCGAGAACATCTCGGAGGCGCAGGCGCGCGAGGGTGCCAACATCAAGCACGACGTGTCGCTGCCCATTTCGGCCATCGTCGAGTTCCTCGGGGAAACCGACGCGCTCGTGGCGCGCGCATTCCCCGGCGTGCGCCTGGTGACCTTCGGGCATTTGGGCGATGGCAACCTGCACTACAACGTGTCGCCGCCGCCGGGCGTTGCGGCAGCCGGGTTCCTCGATGCGTTGGCGGAGGTCAACCGGCTGGTGCATGACCAGGTGGCGCGCTTTCGCGGTTCGATCAGCGCCGAGCACGGGCTGGGGCAGCTCAAGCGCGAGGAAATCCTGCGCTACAAGTCGCCGTTGGAGATCGCGCTCATGAGGCGCATCAAGGCGACGCTGGACCCCAAGGGCATCATGAATCCAGGCAAGCTGATCTAGACGCAGCGTTGCCGCGCGGGGGT
>VGIE01000295.1 GCA_016867955.1 Betaproteobacteria bacterium | reverse complement strand
GCTGGCAAGCGGGGGGGGGTCAGACGGCCTTGCTGTCGCGCCGCGACAATGAACGGATGTTCGGGAACACCGGGTTGCGGCGCGCCAGGATGGACTCCATGCGGTCGCGGATGGTGTCGTCGAAGCTGGTGGTGGTGATGACGTAGAACTGCCGGCGGCGCACGGCGTTGAACACCTGCTCGGCGACCTCGGCCGGCGCCATGGCGTTCTGCATCGGGATCTCGCCGAGGCTCCTGTACTTGGCGGGCACACCCACGCCGCGCAGCTTGCCGGGACGGTTGCGTTGCGACCGGTAGATGCCGGTCTGCACCATGCCGGGACACAGCACCGAGACGTCGATCTTCGCCCGCTGCTCGCGCAGGCTCGCGTACATGGCCTCGCTGAGCCGCACCACCGCGTGCTTGGAGGCGCCGTACACCGCCGAACCCGAACCGCTGATGATGCCGGCCAGCGAGGCGGTGTTGACCACGTGGCCCTCCGCGCCGGAGGCCAGCATGAGGGGCATGAAGGCGCGGATGCCGTGCACGATGCCGTAGAGGTTGACGTCGAATGCCCACTGCCAGTCCTCGAGCGGCGCTTCCCACACCGGCGAGTAGCGGTCCGGCGGGTAGACCCCGGCGTTGTTGCACAGCAGGTGCACGCCGCCGAAGGCTGCCATCGCCTTTCGCGCCAGCGCGGCCACGCTGGCGGCCTTGCTGACGTCGGTGCGCACGGCGAGGACCCTGTGGCCCGCGGCGCGCATCTCGCGCGCGGCGCGGTTGAGGGCGCCAGGCTCGACGTCGGCCAGCTCGATCTTCATGCCGGCGGCGGCAAAGCGCTCGGCCATGGCGCGGCCGATGCCTGAGGCACCGCCGGTGATCACGGCCACGCGGTCCTTGAATGACTTCATGGATGCTCCCTGTGTCGGATAATTGCTCTGATTGTTAGCGCGCGGCGATTCTTGTATTGCGGGAAAAGGGCGACAAGCAGCTGACAAGCGGCGGACAGGCGGGTGACAGACAGGTGACAGGCAGTTGGCACGCAGCACCCGGCAGACGCCGAAGCGGCATTTTCGCGGAGCGAGGTTGCGCAGAAGCGGGCGCCAGCGCCGCGCAGCTGCGACGGGCGCGGCTAGAATGCACCGGCAACCCCGCACGACGGGCGCGAGGTTCTCGAGGGGGGAGGCAATGTCGGAATCGGAGTCCTTGACGCCGCTGTGGTCGCCGTCGCCGGAACGCGTGGCGACGAGCCAGATGCAACTCTACATGAACTGGCTCAGGCAGGAGCGCGGCCTCGCGTTCGCCGACTACCACGCGCTGTGGCGCTGGTCGGTCGACGATATCGAGGCCTTCTGGGCGTCGATCTGGGATTATTTCGGCGTGCGCGCGGACAAGCCGTATCGGGCAGTGCTGGAACGGCGCAGCATGCCGGGTGCGGAGTGGTTTGTCGGCGCGGAATTGAATTACGCGGTGCACATCTTCCGGCAGGACAAGGGCGACAGCCCGGCCATCCTGTATGCCTCGGAGCATGCGTCGCTGCGCAGCCTGTCCTGGCGCGAACTGCGCGCCAGGACCGCATCGGTGGCGGCGCACCTGCGCCGCAACGGGGTGGGCAGGGGAGATCGCGTGGTCGCCTACCTGCCCAACACGCCCGATGCGGTGGTGGCCATGCTGGCGGTGGTCAGCGTCGGCGCAATCTGGTCAATGTGCTCGCCGGACATGGGCGCGCGTTCGGTGCTGGACCGCTACCAGCAGATCGAGCCGGTGGTCCTGCTGGCCGTGACTTCGTTCGGGTTCGGCGGCAAGACGCATGACCGCAAGGAACTCATCGGCGAGCTGGCAGCGCAGCTGCCCAGCCTGCGGCAGGTGGTTTTCCTGCCCGGCGCGGGCTCCGCAGAGTCGCCCTGTGCATTGCCGGCGGGCGTGGGCAGCTCCCTCTGGTCGGAAGTGTTGCGCGTGCCGGCCGAGCTGGTCATCGACCCGGTGCCCTTCGACCATCCGCTCTGGGTGGTGTATTCGTCCGGCACGACCGGCCTGCCCAAGGCGATCGTGCACGGGCATGGCGGCGTGCTGCTGGAGCACCTGTTGACCCTGGGGCTGCACAACGACACCGGCGCCCACGACGTGTTCCAGTGGCACTCGAGCACGGGCTGGGTGATGTGGAACATCTCCGTCTCCGCCATGCTGGTGGGCGCCACCATCGTCATCTACGACGGCAATCCCAACTGGCCGGATGCCTCCACGCTGTGGCGCTTTGCCGCCGAGGCGCGGGTGACCTTCTTCGGCGCCGGTGCCGCCTTCTATGCCGGCTGCCAGAAGGCGGGCGTGAAACCGCGCGCATGCGGCAACCTCTCCCGGCTGCGCTCGGTCGGCTCGACCGGGTCGCCGCTGTCGCCGGAGTCCTACGCGTGGATCTACGGGGAGCTGGGCCCTGACGTGTGGCTGGCGCCGATGTCCGGCGGAACCGATTTCTGCGGCGCCTTCGTGGCGGGCACGCCGACGCTGCCGGTGTATGCCGGCGAGATGCAGTGCCGCTGCCTCGGCGCCGACGTGCACGCCTATGATCCGGCGGGCAAGCCGCTGGTCGGCGAGGTGGGCGAGCTGGTCTGCGTCTCGCCGATCCCGTCGATGCCGCTCTACCTGTGGAACGACCGCGACGGCAGCCGCTACCACGAGAGCTACTTCGACGACTATCCGGGCGTCTGGCGGCACGGCGACTGGGCGAGCATCACGCCGCGCGGCGGCGCCATTGTCTACGGGCGCTCGGACGCCACCATCAACCGTTATGGCGTTCGGCTGGGCTCGAGCGAGATCTACCGTGCCGTCGAGGAGGTGCCCGAAGTGCTCGACAGCCTGGTGATCGACATGGAGTACCTCGGACGCGAGTCCTACATGCCGCTGTTCGTGGTGCTGCGCGAAGGCATCACGCTGACCGACGAGCTCAGGCAGCGCATCGTGCAGAACATCCGCAAGGGCGTTTCGCCGCGCTTCGTGCCCAACGAGATCCATCAAGTGCCCGAGGTGCCGCGGACGCTGACCGGCAAGAAGCTCGAGGTGCCGGTGAAGAAGATCTTCCTCGGCCACCCCGCCGAACGTGCCGCCAACCCCGGGGCCATGGCCAATCCCGAGTGCCTGCAGTGGTACGTGGATTTCGCGCGCCGCTTGCCGAAGACCGCGGCGCAGGTGCCTGCAAAGGGATAGGCGGCGCGGGCCGCGCGCGCTTCAGCGCGCGCCGAGGATGCGGCCGATCTCGGCGAGGTACTGGCTGGCCTTGATGCCGTCGGCGAGCAACTCGACGGCCGCGTGCTCGAACACGCGCTCGATGGCGGCGAGGCGGTCGGCGATCCACGAGTGCTGGGCATTCGGGCCGCTCAGGATGTCCTTCAGCGTCTCCACTTCCGCGCGCAGCTCGTCGAGCTTCGGACCGTTCTTTTCCGCATCGGCGAGCTGGCGCGACAGGTCATCGACGAGTTTGCGGGCGGCTTCGACGTCCAAATCTCTCTCGTTCATGTTTACCTTGCGCAACACAAACTGCACGTCAATTTATTGAATTATAACTACCTTACATAGAAAAGGTACATTAGACCGTGCAACAAAGCTTCTCCCGAAGCTTGCCTTGTCGTCAGAGGCGTTGGCGATTCAATTTGACAAGACGGCGAAGGGATCTGCGGACGTAGCGCGCAACTTACTCAGATACCTCGCCAGGTTGCGATAGTTCAGCTTGCATCAGGTGAGATCGCCGATGCGCTTTCCAAAATAGTTGACCAGGTTGCGAAGGCTGCAATTGATGCTGCGGCATTAAGCGCGAATACATAGTTGTCGACAAC
>VGIE01000294.1 GCA_016867955.1 Betaproteobacteria bacterium | reverse complement strand
TCCAGTCCGGTTTCATGCGAGCGCCAGCCGCGCACTGAGCGCCGCGTGGTCGGAGATGCGCGACCAGGGCAAGGCTTGGTGGACCTCGGTGTGCTGCACGACGAAGCCGCGCGTGTAGATGCGGTCCAGGCGCAACAGCGGAAAACGGCTTGGGAAACTGCGCGCCGACTTGCCGCGGTGGTCGCGGAACGCCTCGACCAGCCCCGGTTCCTCGGCAAATCGCCTGTCGGCGCGGTTGCGCCAGTCGCTGAAATCGCCCGCCACCACCAGCGGCGCCGCGTCGGGCACTGCGCGGCGCACGCGCTCGATCAGCGAGCCCACCTGCATGCCGCGCCCGCGCTCGTTCAGCGCCAGGTGTACGCAGAGGCAATGCAGCGGCGCGGGCGCCGTGGACCCCGCCGCATCCGGCCAGCCGATCTCGCAGTGCAGGAGGCCGCGCCGTTCGAAGGCGTGCGACGAGACGTCCTGGTTCTCGCTACTGAGGATGGGGTAGCGGCTGAGGATCGCATTGCCGTGGTGGCCGTGGTCATACACCGCGTTGCGGCCGTAGGCGGATTCGCTCCACACCGAATTGGCGAGGAACTCGTATTGCGGCTCGGCCGGCCAGTCCTCGAAGCGCGCTGCGTGGCGCTCGTGCTCGCCCTGCACCTCCTGCAGGAACACGATGTCGGCTCCCAGCCCCCGAAGGTGATCGCGCAACTCGTGCACCATCATGCGGCGGTTGAAGTGCGAGAATCCCTTGTGGATGTTGTAGGTCGTGACCTTGAGCACCCGGGGGGCGCCGACCATGGCCGCCTCCGTCTTCAGTTCGAAGGCGGCGTGGGCACGGCCCGGGCCGCGGGCGGCACAGCTCGCGCCGGCAATCGCAGCGCGGCGCGTCGCTGCATCTCCTGCAGCAAGGCGGTGAAATTGCGTTCGAGCACGCTGCGTACGACGATGGGGCCGAGCAGCGGCGGCATTTCGAATTCGGGCAGGAAGCGCGCGCTGTGCTCGATGCGCACGCCGCCGGCCGTCTCGGCGATCACGTAGCGGCCGCTGAAATCGCGCAGGTTGCCGGACAGCGCGCGCGAGGCCACCAGTGCGGGCGGCGTCTCGACCACGGCCAGGCGCACGTCCACGGGCTGAGAAAAGAACAGGAAGGACATGCGGCCCTTCTGGTCCAGCACCAGGCTGTTGCCCGTGCGCGACACGACGCGCGAGGAATCGATCTCCGGAACGAAATCGGCATAATGCTCGTAATCGGTAAGCACGGCCCAGGCCTGCGCGCGCGTCACGCGCAATTCCGCGATGGCGTTGACCGAGAAATACTCGCCTTCCCGCCTTACGACCATTGCGATCTTCAGTTCATGCGGCTCCGTGGTGGCATCGCCCTGCGCGCGAGCAACAGGGTCCGGCAACATCAGTCCGATGAGCACGAGCAGCAGGGGCGCCTGCGGCAACACCAGGTAGCGCGTGAAGTCCATGCGCCCATGATGCCCCCTCGCGACTGCCCGGTCAACGCGGGCCCCCGGTGACACACAAGCAGTGATTCCGATGCCATAATGAAAAATGCAGATGGGTGCGGACACCGTGAGCCAATGGGACTCCGCGCCCACCTTCTCGCCGAGGTGTAGGTTGTTTGCATTCGTCATTCGTCATTGCGGATCGGTTCTGTGCGTTGCGGTACTTCTGGGGGCGATGCCGGCTCCCGATGCGGGCGCGCAGCCGACGAAGGATGCCCCGCGCAGCATCAGCGACATCCTGAAGGTGCTCGACCACTACAAGCCGGATCCCGCGGCAGTCGCCAGGGCGCAGGCGGAACTGCAGCAGGAACCGCCGAAAACGACAGGCCGCGTCGCACTGCGCGAGTTCTACCTGCAGCGCGCGCGCCGCTGACAGGCTGGGCGAGGCTTCGCGCAACCTGGCGGACCTGCGGGAAGCGCTCAGGCATTTCGGCGAACGCGAATTCGACGGCCTGCAGGTCATGCGGCAGCTGGCCACGGCCGATGCGCTCAACGGCAACTTCATCACCGCGCTCAAACTCAACGAGGAGGCCGTGCTGCGGGCACGACAGGCCCCCGGGCTCGCGCTGGGCGCGCACCAGCATTCGGCGCTGATCCATGCCAACCTCGGCGATACGGATGCGGCTGAGCGCGCCTTTGCGCGCGCCGAGGATGCCTACCGTGTTGCGCAGCGGATGCCGCTAGCCAAGCTCAACGAGCAGCTCTGGCTGGTCACCCTCGCGCGGGCGCGCGCAGACGCGCTGCGCGCAAAGGGCAAATGGGCCGACGCCGAGAAGGCCCTGGAGGCCGCGCTGAATGCGCTCGCCGCGGACCGGCCGTTCTTCGAGGAACGGCTGAAACTGAACCCGACCGCGAATTCCGAGGATGGCTACCGGCGTATCGGCGAGACGATTCGACTCGTCTTGGCGCGCACCCGGCAGAAGGCCGGCAGGCTGCAGGCGGCCGAGCGCTCCCAGCGCGAAGCCCTGCAATCGACGCTCGAGCGCGTGGGCCGCTTCCACATCGAGACGGGCCGCGCCGTGCTCAGCCTGGCCGGCATCATCGCCGACCAGGGCCGCTTCGCGGAGAGCGAGGTTCTCGCGCGCGAGGCGGTTTCCATTCCGCAGAAAAGCGGCGTTGCCGAGACCTCGCTGTGGCTGGCCGACGCCCGCCGCAGCCTTGCCACCGCGCTGGTGACGGGGGAAAAGCATGCCGAAGCCCTGAAGGTGTTCGAAGCCATGCGCGCCGGCATGGCCAGGGACGCGGTTGTGCTCGCGCGCTATAACACCGATGACCTAGACTGGATGCACGCCCTGTTGAGGACCGGCCAGTACAAGGCCGCCGCCGACAAGGCGCTGCGCATGCGCGACAAGTCGCGCAGCGACCTTGGCGATCGCGACGGGCGCACCGCCATGATCCGCTGTTTCTATGCCTCGGCGCTGTATGCCATGGGCGACCTGGCGCGCGCCGGCCCTGAGTACGGCGAATGCCTCAGCCCGTTCCTCGAGTGGGCGCGCAGCGAGGGCATGGCGGGCAATGCGACCATCCGCACCAATGCCCGGCGCACGCTGGTACTCGAATTCAATATCGACATGCAGGCGAGGGCGTTCCGAGAAGGCCGCCCCGTGCGCGGGCCCAACCCGGTGGCCCAGAGTTTTCGTTTGGCCGACATCGCGCGCGGCAGCAATGTGCAGGCAGCGCTGAATGCCAGCGCCGCGCGCGCCAGCATCAGCGACCCGGCGCTGGCCGATCTCGCGCGCCGCGAACAGGACGCGCAATTGCAGGTGCGCGAGCTGCAGGTCACGCTGCGCGAGCAACTGGCGCTGCCGCCCGACCAGCAGGTGCCGGCCGCCATTGCCAGAATGCGGCAGGAAGCGGAGGCACTGCAGAAGGAACGTGCGGCGATCCGCGCCCAGATCGAGCAGCGCTTCCCGGACTATGCGGACCTCACGTTGCCGCGCCCGCCGAACATCGAGGACATCCAGAAAGCCATGCGCCCCGGCGAAGTCATGGTCACCACCTATTTCGGCGACCGCTCCGGCTACATCTGGGCCATCCCGAAGCAGGGCGCGCCGATCATGGCCTCCATCCCGGTCAGTGCAAACGCCGTGGCAGGGAGCGTGGCGACGCTGCGCAAGGCGCTCGATGCCCAGGCTTCCAGCATCGACGAGATCCCGCCCTTCGACGTGGCGCTGGCCGCCCGCCTCTACGAGCAGGTGTTCAAGCCCGTGGAGGCGGCATGGAAGGACGCCAGGGCACTGCTGTTCGTGCCGCATGGCCCCCTGGGGGCACTGCCCATCGGGTTGCTGCCCACGGCGCCCGTCAG
>VGIE01000293.1 GCA_016867955.1 Betaproteobacteria bacterium | reverse complement strand
ATTCCCCCCCGCCGCTTCGTTACCGACTCCCTGGCCTTCATACTGCTGATCGGCTTCGTGACGGCAGTGCAGGCGATGAGCACCACGCTCACCTTGCCGGCGCTGCCGGCCATCGCGCGGGAGTTCGGCGTTGCGCCGGACATCGCGCAGTTCACCCTGTCCGGCTTCCTGATCGGCGTGGCCAGCGGGCAGATCCTGTCGGGCGCGCTGTCGGACCGCTTCGGTCGCCGCCCCGTGCTCCTGACCGGCCTCGTGCTGTCGGTCGCGACGGGCGTCGGCTGCACCTTCGCCAGCAGCATGGGCCTGCTGATCGCCATGCGCGTGCTGCAGGGCTTCGGTTGCGCTGCCGGGATGATCCTCGGCCGCGCCATCGTGCGCGATGCCTTCGCGCGTGACAAGGCGCTCAAGGCCATGTCGGGCATCGCGCTCACGGTCAGCATCGTGCCCATGCTCGGCCCGCCGATCGCCGGCATGCTGCTGGAGCTGATGTCCTGGCGCGCCGTGTTTGCGCTTCTGACGCTGATCACCACGGTGATCACCGTGCTCGTCTACGTCAAGGTGCCCGAAACCCTCAAGCAACCGGATACGCGCGCCACTGACCCGCGGCGCATCCTCCTCAACTGCACGGAGACACTGCGAAACCCGGCGTCCATCGGCTTTTCGCTGATGGCGAGCCTGATCTACGGCGGCGTGTTCTCCTACCTCGCGGTGATCCCCTTCGTCGCGCGCGACAGTTTCGGCCTGTCCGGTGCCGTGGCGGGCTGGCTGATCGGCGCCGGTTCGCTAGCCATCTGGTTCGGCGCCACGCTGAACAACCGACTCACCGGGCGCTGGCCAGTGCGCCGCCTGCTTGACCTGTCCAGCACGCTGGCGATCGCCGGCGCCCTGGCCACGCTGGCGGCAACGCTCTTCGTCGCCTGGGGCCCGCAGGGCGGCACGGCGACGCTCGCCCTCATCGTCATCCCGGCCATGGTGTTCAGCTTCACCTTCGGCATCACGCAGCCGACCGCCATCGTCATGGCGCTGCAGCCGCTGCCGCACATCGCCGGCACAGCTTCGGCCCTGGGCGCGAGCTTCCAGACGCTGTCCGGCGCCCTGTTCTCCTCGATTGCTGCCGCGCTCTACACGGGCACGCCGGTGTCGATGGGCGTGTGCATGGCCATCGCCGGCGCGCTGTCGTTCTCGATTTACCGGAGCGTCGCGCGCCACTATTCGCCGGCGCATGTCGGCGGCAAGTGAGCAGTGCGGGCGACAGGATGCCTTACGGATATTGTTATCAAAAAAAGTTATGCCTTGACAGTAGTGCGATCAGATGATGATTGATATCATCGTCTCCCGCCACAAACCAACCCCGGACCGGCTGTCGTGAAGGCCCCCGCGCATCCGCTCGCGCCCGCCTCGATCGCCTTCACCGTGCTGATCGGCACGCTCGCGGCGCTGCAGGCCATGAGCACCACGGTGACGCTGCCGGCGCTGCCGGGCATCGCCGCGGGGCTCGAAACCACGCCGGCCATGGCGCAGTACACCATCAGCGGCTTCCTGCTGGGCGTGGCCTGCGGACAGATCCTCTCGGGCGCGCTGTCCGACCACCATGGCCGCCGGCCGGTGCTGCTCGCGGGGCTGGCCATCGCGGTGGTCACAGGCATCGGCTGCACCTTTGCGCAGGACATCACCACGCTGGTGGCACTGCGCCTGGTGCAGGGCTTCGGGGCTGCCGCCAGCATGATCCTCGGGCGCGCCATCATCCGTGACGCCTTCGAGGGAGAGCACGCGCTGCGCGCCATGTCCAACATGGCGATGGTGCTGGGCGTGGTGCCGATGCTGGGACCACCGCTGGCCGGGTTGATGCTCGAGCACCTGTCCTGGCGCTGGATCTACGGCCTGCTCACCGCGATCACGCTGGCGGTCGGCCTGGTGACTTGGCGTCGGCTCGGCGAGACGTTGCGCGTGCCCGATCCGTGCGCCACCGATCCGCGCCGCATCCTCGCCAACTGCCTGGAAATGATCCGCACGCCGGCCAGCATCGGCTTCGTGATCACCGCCTACCTCCTCTACGGCGGCATCTTCGCCTACCTCGCGCTGATCCCCTTCATCGCGCGCGACAGCTTCGGGCTCTCGGCCTCCTCCGGCGGCTGGCTGGTGGGCCTGAGCGCGCTGTCCATCTGGAGCGGCGCGGTGATCAACAACCGCCTGATCCGGGGTGTGCCGGTGCGGCGCATGCTACGCGCTTCGACGGCACTGGCCTTCGGCTCGGCGCTGGCCGTGCTGCTGGCGACGCTGGCGGTCACGCAGGGCTGGTGGGGGCCGCAGCGCGCTGCAACGGCGGGCCTCTCCTGCATCGTCGGCGCCGCCATGGCCTTCTGCACCGCCTTCGGCATGACGCAGTCCAACTGCATCGTCCTGTCGCTGCAGCCGCTGGCGCACATCGCCGGCACCGCCTCGGCGCTGGGCGCCAGCGTGCAGACGCTGTGCGGCGCGCTGGGGGCTTGGCTGGCCTCGCGCCTCTACGACGGCACGCCGGCGGCGCTGGGCTGGTGCATGGTGATCGCCGGCACGCTGTCCTTCCTGACCTTCACCCTGGTCGCGGCAAGGTACCTTCCGGCGCCGACGGCGGACCGGCCGTCCTAGCACGCAGCATCGGCAGCGGCAGCCGATGCGCCAGGCGGTGGTGGGACACGCGGACAGCGCCTGGCGCGCCAGCCGCGAATGCCATCAGACGCCCCGACCGAGAACTTGTTTCGATATGAGGAGAAACATCCTCTCATGCTCCCCTATATCAGCCCGTTGCAAACACATTTGGCAACGGGTTCCAGGGGCGCAAGGGGATGTCGCCCCTCGCAATGCCACGCACGCTCAGAAGTAGGGCATGTCCTTCATCTGCTGCAGCATGCTGTCCAGTCGCGACGGCGTGCTCCAGTCCTCGGTCCTGACATCCCCGGCGCGGAACTGCAGGAACAGCTTGCTCTCGAGCGCATGGCGGTAGGCCGCATCCACGCTGGAGGCGACGCCCTGTGACTGGCGCCCCTGCCCCCCGATCTTGCGGAACAGCGACTCCTTGTCGCTGTCGGCGCCCGGCACGCGATTGGCGATCTCGCGCGCCAGCAGGTCGCGCTCGGCCTCCGGCTTGCGCGGCGTGATCAGCACCAGCACCGAGCGCGTGAAGTTCTGCGCCTGCTTGCTGCGGAACAGGTATTGCAGCAGCGGGATGTCCTGCAACACCGGCACGCCGTCGCTCGAGCGCTGCACCTCCTGCTCGGCCAGCCCCGATAGGATCAGCGTCTGGCCGAACTTGAGCGCGACGTTTGCGCTCACCGAGTTGCGCGAGGTCTGCATGGTCTGATCGAAGGCGACGTTGGCATCCACCTACTCGACGAAGGAGCGCGCCGCGCGCGCCGATACCAGCACGGTGTCCTCGTCGACGAAGGTCGGCGTGACTGACAGGCTGACGCCGACCGGCTTGTCGGTGACCTGCAGGCTCTTGCTGAACACGTAGGTCAGGCCGTTCAGCAGGTTCACGCCGTAGCTGCTCGAGGTGGTGTCCTCGGTGCGGATGATGGCGACGTCGAGGATGGCCATGCGCGGGTTGCCGGCGCCCTTGCAGGGCACGGGCAGCGCCGGCAGCGGCGCGGTCTCGTCGGCGCTGCCCGACCCGATGCTGCTGGACGGGCTCTGCCCGGTGGCGGCCCCGGCCGTGCTGCTGTCGCAGTCGAACCAGCGCGGTAGCGCCGGATCCTTCGAGGGGGTGGTCGCCGCGGTGCCTGGTGCGGCGGCCCGCGTGGTGGATGGAGCAGCGGCGCTGGTGGTCGCCG
>VGIE01000292.1 GCA_016867955.1 Betaproteobacteria bacterium | reverse complement strand
TAGTTCATCGACTCGCGGATGTCCTTGCTGGACCCGCCGACGCTCAGGCGATAGCCGGGCGGCAGTACCATGGCATCGAGCCGCGTCTGCAGGTCGTTGGAGACGTCGCCCGCTGGCCGGTCAAACACGTTGCCGGAAATCAGCACCTCGCGCAGCTGCTCCTTGCGGTTGATCTGCTGCGCCCCGCTTGCCGCCTCGACGACGGCGATATCGCGCAGCATCACCATCTTGGGAACGCCGTGGGCATCGGTCTGCGTGCTGGCCAGCGGTATGCGTGCGAGGTCCTCCGCGCGCGCCCGGTTCGTCCGGTTCAGGCGCACCTGAACGTCGTAGAACTGGTCGTCTTCGGCACGCCAGTTTCCGGCCGCCTGTCCGGCGAGCAGCGGGCGCATGGTCGTCGCCACCTGGCCGACCCCAATGCCAAGGTCGCTCGCCAGCTCGCGCCTGAGGTTGACCGAAATCTGCGGCTTGGCGGCCTCATTGGATGACTCGATGTCCACCGCGCCAGGAACCGCCCGTGCGGCCGCCAGCACCTCGCGCGAGATCGACTCGAGCACATCGCGATCCTGTCCCAGCACTGATACCTGCAGCGGCTTGCCGCTGGACACCGCCCTGAACGCACCGATTTGCGTCACCTCGATGCCCGCAATCTGCGCCAGGCGCTCGCGCATCGGCCGCGTCAGCATGCCCTGCGAGCGAACGCGCTCGCGCCGCGGCACCAGCTGCACGAAGACATTGGCGCGGTGCTTCCCCTGCACCAGCCCGGTATTGATGGTCGCGTAGGTTTGGCGGATCTCCGGGAACTCGCGCAACGCCGCCTCCACCTGCCGCATCTTGGCGGTCGTCAGTTCCAGCGACGATCCCACCGGCGTCTTGAACTGTACCTGCAGTTCGGACAGGTCCGGCTCCGGCACGAACTCGGTACCGATGAATTTCAGCAGCGGGAAGCTGCCGAAGAAGGCCAGCAACGCCAGCACCAGCACCGACTTGCGATGGTCCAGGCTCCAGGCAAGCAAGCGTTCATAGTCCGACGAGGTGTGCTCCATGAGGCGGTGGAACCATGCCAGCGTGCGGCCCAGCGGGCCGCGCCCGAAGCGCCCCTCTGCCTCCGGGTCGTGCCAGATGGAGGACAGCATCGGATCCAGCGTGAAGCTCACGAACATGGAAATAAGCACTGCAGCGGCCACTGTCAGCCCGAACTGGTGAAAGAAGCGACCGATGATCCCGCCCATGAATCCGACCGGGAGGAACACCGCCACGATCGAAAATGTCGTGGCGAGCACCGCAAGGCCGATTTCGCGCGTGCCCTCCAGTGCCGCCGTGCGATGGTCCTTGCCCATGGCCATATGCCGCACGATGTTTTCGCGCACCACGATGGCATCGTCGATCAGCAGCCCCACGGACAGCGACAGGGCCATCAGCGTGAGCACGTTCAGCGTGAAGCCGAACGAATAGATGAACAGGAAGGAGCCGATCAGCGCGATGGGCAGCGTCAGCCCGGTGATCACTGTGCTGCGCCAGGACGCCAGGAACAGGAACACGATGGCAATGGTCAGCAGCGCGCCCTCGAGGAGGGTCTTCTTGACGTCGGCCACGGAGTTGCGGATGCCGGTGGAAGCATCCCGCGCGATCTCCACCTTCACGCCCGGTGGCAGCAGGCGCTGCATGTCCGCCACCGCACGGCGCACGCCATCCACCACGCCAATGGTGTTCTCGCCCTGCGCCTTGACGATGTCGATGGACAGGGCGCGCTCACCATTGATCAGAGCCGCACTCTCCTCTTCCTGCTGCGCGTCGACGATCTCGGCCAGCTGGCCCAGCGTGACCGCCTTGCCGCCGCGCCGCACCACGATCAGGTTGCGGAAATCAGCCGGAGTGTTCATGCGTGCGCGAATCTGCACTATCTTTTCCTGGCCGGTCGTGACAACGGAACCGGCGGGCAGCTCCTGATTCTCGTTCTGCAACGTCCGGATCACCTGGTCTGCGCCGACGCGGTGCGCCTCCAGGGCATCGAGATAGAGGTAAACCTTGATCTCCCGCTTGACGCCGCCGACCAGTGTCGCCCGCCCGACGCCGCCGACATTTTCGAGGCGCTTCTTTATGACCTGGTCGGTCAGCGTGGTCAGTTCCCGCAGCGGGCGGCCGGACCCCGTCACCGCCACCGATACCACCGGACTGTCATCCGGGTTGAAGCGGGAGATCTTCGGCTCCTTGATCTCTGCGCGGAAACCCGGCCGCAGCACCGCGATCTTCTCGCGCACATCCTGCGCCGCTGACTTGGGATCCACGCTCAAGTCGAACTGCACGATGACCACGGAGAGTCCTTCGTAGGACCGCGACGAGAGGGTGTTGATGCCACTGATGGTATTGACCGACTCCTCGACCTTGCGCGTCACTTCCTCCTCGACGTTCTCCGGGGATGCTCCCGGGTAGTCGGTGGAAATGACCACCACCGGGAAGGTCACGTCGGGGAACTGCTCAACCGGCAGGCGGTTGTACGAGAACAGCCCCAGCACAAGCAGCGCCGCCATCATCATGGTGGCGAACACTGGGTTGTCGATGCTGATGCGGGTGAACCACATGGTGATCCCCGTTCAGGCCCACAGCTGCAGGGTCACGGCTGACGGCCTTCGGCCCCGCGCACCCGCACGCTGGCGCCCTCGCGCAAAGTCCCCAGATTGCCGCGCACGATGCGGTCACCGGCAGCCAGGCCTGAAACGATGCGGACCGGCGCATCCGGCCCGTCACGCTCGACGACCACCGCCCTTCGCGCCAGCGCGTTGCCTTCTATGGCGTACACGAAGTTCATGTTGCGTTCCTGCCGCACGGCAAAGGCCGGCACGGTCAGGGCATTCGCGACGCGGGACACGAGCAACTCCCCCTTCACGAAGAGGCCCGCCCTCAGGGCATTGCCGAGATTCTCGATCGCCACGTAGACGGCCACCGACCGGGTGCCGACTGCAGTGACGGGACTGATTCGCGTCACCCTGCCCTGGAACCTGCGTTCTCCGAATCCATCCACTGCGAACCCGGCTTCTTGTCCAATTCCGATGGCACCAATCGCCGAAGCAGGCAGGGACGCCTCGATCTCGAGCCGGGAAAGGTCGACTATGCTCAATACGCGCGCATCCACCGCGACGCGCTCGCCCGGTTCGGCAAAGCGTTCGGCCACAATACCGGCAAGCGGTGCGTACAGCACGGCATCGCCCAGCGCCTTGCGCGCGGATACCAGCTCCGCCTCCGCGACATGCAATCGCGCCAGCGCGACCTCGTAACCCGACTGCGTCGAATCGAAGGTATTCTTGGAAATGAAATTCTTTTCCAGCAGCACCCGCTGCGTGTCGCGGTTCTTCTCCGACAGCTGCAACTGCGCCCGCGCCACTTCCAGGTCGGCACTGCGCGCGTTGACCCGCGCCTGCACGTCGGTCGGGTCGACGCGCGCAACCACCTGCCCGGCCCTGACCGGCTCGCCCTGCCGTACCGTCACTGCCAGCAGTTCGCCTGCCACCTTGACCTTGACCAGCGCAGTATTCACCGCGATCAGCGATCCGGAGAAAGGCACTGTCCGTCGCAGTTCGGCAGGCGTTACGGTCAGCAGGTCGTCTGCAGAGAATTCGATGACCGGCTGCGTCGGTGACGCAACCGGCTGCGCCGCGGCCTCAGCACCGAGTCGCGCGCGCTTCGCCCAGACAACGCCGCCCAGGACAAGCACCAGCACGATGATCAGTGCTGTTCGAATGCGCCACGCTCCCGGTTCGTTCATGTCCGCGCTCACATATCCCCCGTCGCCAGCAATCATCGGTCAAGCCGCGCTGTTCCC
>VGIE01000291.1 GCA_016867955.1 Betaproteobacteria bacterium | reverse complement strand
GCAATCTTCACCAGGGCACCTCGCTGTGGTGGCATGTGCAGAACCGGCACAAGAAATCCGTCACGGTCAACCTGCGCACAGAGCAAGGGCGGGAAGTGGCGCGCCGGCTGCTGCGCGACGCCGACATCCTGATCGAGAATTTCCGCGCCGGGGCGCTCGAGAAATGGGGCCTGGGCTACGACGTCCTTTCGGCCGACAATCCCGGGCTGGTCATGCTGCGCCTGTCGGGGTTCGGGCAGGACGGCCCCTATCGCGACCAGACCGGTTTCGGCTCGGTGGGCGAGTCGATGGGCGGCATGCGTTATGTCACCGGTTTCCCCGACCGCCCGCCGGTGCGCCCGAACCTGTCGCTGGGGGATGCGCTGGCGGCAATGCACGGCGTGATCGGGGCCATGATGGCGCTGCACCAGCGCAACGCACATGCCGGGGAGGGCGGGAGCCAGAAAGGCCGCGGGCAGGTGGTCGACGTCGCGCTGTACGAGGCGGTTTTCAACATGATGGAAGGGGCTCTGCCGGAGTTTGACATGTTCGGCGCGATCCGCGAGCGTGAAGGCACGACGCTCACTGGCATCGTACCGTCCAACACCTATCCCACCGCGGATGGTCACTACATCGTCATCGGCGGGAACGGCGACAGCATTTTCAAGCGTTTGATGAGCCTTGTCGGCCGCGAGGACCTCACCCGCGATCCGTCGGTGGCTGACAATGCCGGGCGCGTGAAGCGCTCCGGCGAACTGGACGGGGCCATCGGCGCCTGGACGTCGCGGCACGCTGTCGACGAGGTCGTGAAGGCGCTCAATGCCGCACAGGTGCCCAACGGCAAGATCTACACGATGGCCGACGTCGTTCGCGACCCACAATACCTGGCGCGTCAGATGGTGCGTGAAATCATCCTGAAGGACGGTGCCCGGCTGAAGGTGCCCGGCGTGGTCCCCAAGTTGTCGCGGACGCCAGGCGAGGAGCCGGGGCGCGGCCCGGAACTCGGCGAGCACACCGAGGAGGTGTTGCGGTCTTACGGATTCGCCGCGACGGAGATTGCCAACCTGCGGGCGGCAAAGGCGCTCTGAAGTCTGGCAGGGAGCATGCCGTGATCAGGCCTGCGCTGCATATCCTCCGCGCGGGCCCGAGGTGGATCAGCATTCCCGGCAGTGACCTTGCAGGTCGTTGAAATCGTCCTGGTAGGTAATCTTTCTCAGGACGTTGTCGCCGGAGAATTCCAGGGCGAGAAGCTTGAAGCTGGTAGTGGAGAACTGGTTATCGCCGTCGGTCATGTTGTACTCCCACATGTGGCGCTGGACGCGGGAATAGTAGCGGATGCTGGTAGGGGGACCGAACAGTGCGCGCGTTTCCTGGGCCGTTGTCCTGTCCACAACGAGCTTGGCGATGTTGTCCGCGGTCAGCCGCTGTTCAACGCCGCGCACGATGCCGTCCTGGCCAGTGCGCACAGCGTAAGTCCGGCGCCCGGCGGGCCCGCGCGGGTAGAACCAGATCGCGTCGCCATTGGCTTCGGTAACCTTTTCTGCGGGCGCCCCCATGCTGGATTCGACTTCGGCTGCCGTGGAGCGCCCGGCTACGAGGTTGCTGCCGCTGTAGCTGGCGCAGCCGGCGGCCAGCGCCGCGGCAACGGTCAGACCTGCGGCGGCGATCGTGGTGCGCCAGCGGTGCCGTGCTTCGGAAAGCAGTATGGTCACTGGTCTCATGGCGAATCTTCCCAAACGAAAACCTGTCGGTTCATCCCGCGGCTCGATGATGCAAACACGCCCTGGCAGACGGCTATTCCCTTCGGCGGGCACGACAGCCAGTGTACACCGCTGCACAGGGGGCCGGGCATGGCCCCGGTTCCGCAGATTCAGATTGATTACAATCAGCGCTTCAAGACACTGGCACAGGGTATACATTAATCAATCTGATAATATTATTTGGCGCAAGCCGGTGGCTCTCATGCGAGTGTCACCGAGCGAAATCCGCTCTCGTCATGCGCAAGATAGCTGCCCTGTTCATACCAGGCGTCGAGCACCCGGCGTTCGCATAGCCTGTCGCCGACCTCGTGAACATGGAACCCGGGCCTGTGCGTGTGCCCGTGAATCATCTGATCGCAGCCGGACGCGCGAAAAGCGTCTTCAACCGCGGTGGCATTGACGTCCATGATGTCCGCGGCCTTGGTGCGCTTCTGCGTCTCGCTTTGCGCGCGCAGCGTCTGGATGTGCTGTTTGCGTTTCTCGAGCGGGGTTCCCAGCATGGTCATGATCCACGCGGCCGAACGGCTCTCGGCCCGGAACCGCTGGTACTCGGTATCGTCTGTGCACAGCGTGTCACCGTGCAGCAGCAGTGTCCTGCGGTTGCCGAGTTCGATGCTGTGCGGATCGTCGATCATGCGCACGCCGCTTGCTCGTGTGAAACCATCGGCGGCAAGGAAGTCGCGATTGCCGCGCATAAAGTTGATCGGCACGTGCGCCGATGCTGCGGCCAGCATTGCGATGATGCGCTCATTGAAGGGGTCGCCAAGGTCGTCATCGCCGGCCCAGTACTCGAACAGGTCGCCCAGGATGTAGACATGGCCCGCAGAACGGGCCGGCCCCGTCAGGAAGGCCTCGAACTGCGCGACCGCGTGCGGCCGCGACGCGGTCAGGTGGAGATCGGAGAGGAGCAGCGTGGCCATGCGAGGAGGGGTTCGGGGGCTGCTGTTCTCGTTACCGCCATCTGCCGCCGAGCTGCAACGTCCATTGGCACCTATACCACCTCGGCCTTTTCGATCACCACGTCCTGCAACGGCACATCGTCATGGAAGCCCTTGCGCCCGGTGCTCACGCCCTTGATGCTGTCCACCACGTCCGTGCCCTCGACCACGCGACCGAACACGCAGTAGCCCCATCCCTGTGCCGTGGGCGCGGTATGGTTCAGGAAGTCATTGTCACCGACATTGATGAAGAACTGGCTGGAAGCCGAATGCGGGTCCGAGGTGCGCGCCATGGCGACGCTGTACTTGGTGTTCTTCAGGCCGTTTGCGGCCTCGTTCCTGATCGGAGCCTGGGTGGCCTTCTGCTTCATGCCGGGTTCGAAGCCGCCGCCCTGGATCATGAATCCGTTGATGACGCGGTGGAATACGGTATTGTTGAAGTGACCGCTTTCGACATAGGCGATGAAGTTCTTCACTGTCTCCGGCGCCTTGGCGGCGTCAAGGTCCAGCGTGATGGCGCCGTGGCTGGTCGTCAGTTTGATCATGCACAGTCCTTTACTTTTTGGCGGAGGAGGAGGGTTCGGCGGCCTTGGCCGCTTTCGATGATGCTGCGGACAGCAGCGTCACCGACTCGATGACCACCGGGCTGCGCGGCACGTCCTGGAACTGCCCGGAATTTCCCGTTCGGACCCTGCCGATGCGCTCCACGACTTCCATGCCCTTGACCACCTGGCCGAACACGGCGTAGCCGTAGCCTTCCGGTGTCGACTCGCGATAGTTGAGGAACGCATTGTCCTTGAGGTTGATGAAGAACTGCGCCGTTGCCGAGTGAACGACGTTGGTGCGCGCCATGGCTAGGGTGCCCGCGCCGTTCTTCAGGCCATTACCGGCCTCGTTGTCGATGGGGCCGCTGGTCTTCTTTTCGGTCATCTGGGCGTCGAAGCCGCCACCCTGGATCATGAACCCGTCAATAACGCGATGGAAAATCGTGCCCTTGTAATGCCCGTTCTTGGCGTACTGCAGGAAGTTGGCGACCGTCTTCGGTGCCTTGTCCTGGTAGAGCTCCGCGGTGATGCTGCCCATGCTGGTCTTGATCTCGACCTGCGGATTCCGCGCAAGCGCCGGCGCGTTCATGACAAGGGCGCCGAG
>VGIE01000290.1 GCA_016867955.1 Betaproteobacteria bacterium | reverse complement strand
TCCCACGCATCCGCCCGCCCCAGCGTCTCCCGCAGCAACTGATTGTTCAGCGCATGGCCTGCCTTGTGGGCCGAGTAGGCGCCCAGCAGCGGGTGACCGACAAGGTAGAGGTCCCCGATGGCATCCAGCAGCTTGTGCTTGACGAATTCATCGCTGTAGCGGAGTCCTTCCGCATTCAGCACCCGGTACTCGTCCATGACGATGGCATTGTCGAGGCTTCCGCCCAGCGCGAGCCCGCTCGCGCGCAAGTTCTCGACATCCTGCATGAAGCCGAAGGTGCGCGCGCGTGCCACTTCACGCACATAGGATGTGGTGGAGAAATCGACGGTCGCGGTCTGCGCGGACCGATCGAAGACCGGGTGGTCGAACACGATGGAAAAGCTGAGCTTGAACCCGTCGTAGGAATCGAAACGCGCCCACTTGTCGCCATCCCGCACCTCAACCGGCTGGCGGATACGGAAGAACTTCTTGGCGACAGGCAGCTCCTCGACACCTGCCGACTGCAGCAGGAACACGAAGGGGGAGGCGCTGCCATCCATGATCGGCACCTCGGCGCCGGTCAGGTCGACGTAGGCATTGTCGATGCCCAGGCCGGCGAAGGCCGACATCAGGTGCTCGACAGTCGACACCTTGACACCGTCGGCTTCCAGCGCGCTGCACAGCCGCGTGTCAGTAACGCGCAGCGCATCGGCTGGCACATCCACCGGCTGTGCGGTATCGATGCGGCGGAACACGATGCCGGTATCCGGCTGCGCGGGGCGCAGGGTCATGACGACCTTCTCGCCCGTATGCAGGCCTACGCCAGTCGCCCGGATCAGGGTTTTCAGTGTTCGCTGCTTGAGCATGTATGCGATTTCATTGCACTGCACAAAATCGATTTGATGCTACCACAGCGTGTCAGGGCCCGGGAGGCACGGGACCTGACACGCCGGCTGACGGCAGCTGCGCAGCGGTGGCAGAACCGCGGCGGCAACCTTCTTCCGGCGCGCCTCAGTCGGCCTGCTTACGCAGGAACGCTGGGATGTCGTACTTGTCGACGCCGCTGTTGGCGAGGGCTTCGATGGTCGAAGCGCGATTCTTGCGAATCACGGCCGGCAACGCGTCGGGGGCGCCAGGCTCGACGCCAGCCATCGCAACGTTGTCGGTGCCGGTCCTCTGCGAGACCACCAGCTGCGGCTTGATCTGGCGAACCGTCGCAGGCACACCCAGGCCTGTGGCCACCACCGTGACGCGGAGCTCGTCGGCCATCGCCGAATCATAGACGGCGCCGAAAATGATGGTCGCATCGTCGGCCGCGAACGATCGGATGGTGTTCATCACTTCCTTGGTTTCACGCAGCTTCAGGCTCGACTTGTCGGCTGTGATGTTGACCACCACGCCGCGCGCGCCCGACAGGTTTACGCCCTCGAGCAACGGACTCGCGACCGCAGCTTCGGCCGCGATCCGCGCACGATCGATGCCGCTGGCGGAGGCCGAACCCATCATGGCCATGCCCTGCTCGCTCATGACCGTGCGCACGTCCTGGAAGTCGACGTTGATCAGCCCCGGCACATTGATGATCTCCGAGATGCCCGCCACGGCGTTCTTCAACACGTTGTCGGCGGAGGCAAACGCGTCTTCCATCGAGATATCGTCGCCCAGCACCTCCTCCAGCTTCTCGTTGAGGATGACGATTACCGAATCGACGTGCCCGGCCAGTTCCTGGATACCGGCCTCGGCCGACTGCAGCCGCTTGGCGCCTTCGAAGGAAAACGGCTTGGTGACCACCGCCACCGTCAGTATGCCCAGCTCCTTGGCCACCTGCGCCACCACCGGCGCCGCGCCCGTGCCGGTGCCGCCGCCCATGCCGGCAGTGATGAAGGCCATGTGCGCCCCCTTTAGCGACTCGGCGATCTGCTCGCGCGCCTCTTCCGCCGCGGCGCGCCCCGCCTCGGGTTTTGAACCTGCGCCCAGTCCCGTCGCACCCAGCTGGATCTGGGTACGCGTCTGCCCGCGCGCCAGTGCCTGGGCATCGGTGTTCGCTGCCACGAACTCCACGCCCTGCACTCCGTTCTTGATCATGTGATCGACCGCATTGCCGCCAGCACCACCGACACCGATCACCTTGATGATCGTGCCATTACCGTTGTTTTCCACGATTTCGAACATGCATGCCTCCATCCGTAACTGAAATTGAAAAAGCCTTGCGGCCGACCCCGACACAACACCCTGCCATCGACACGCGGAGCGCACGTGCAAACGCCCCCATGCCTTCCTGCCCCAGGCGCCGCTCCGGAACTGCCAGAGCAGCACCTGGATCCCAGTTCACAATTGAGGGGATGTTTCGCCTCGCAACCCTTGGTTCTCCTAGAAGTTTCTCTGCAACCACTCGCTCATCCTGTTCATCACCTGCTTGAACGACCAGCCCTGCCTTGCAATCAGCCCGCGCTGCGTCTGCACCATGCCCTCGAGCAGCAGCCCCACCACGGTCGCGAAACGCGGATTGCGCACCATTTCCGAGAGGCCGCCGGCGTACCGCGGCACGCCGAGGCGCACCGGCATGTGGAAGATCTCCTCGCCGAGCTCGACCATGCCCTGCATCACCGATGAACCGCCGGTCAGCACGATCCCCGAGGAGAGCAGCTCCTCGTAGCCGGAGTCCTTCAGCACCTTCTGCACCATCGAGTAGAGTTCCTCGACGCGCGGCTCGATGACCTCGGCCAGCGTCTGGCGAGACAACTGGCGCGGCGGCCGGTCGCCGACGCCCGGCACCTCGATCATCTGCGCCTGATCGGCGAGCTGGCGCAGCGCGCAGCCGTTCGTGATCTTCAGTTCCTCGGCCTCGCCGGTGGGCGTGCGCAGCGCCATGGCGATGTCGTTGGTGATCTGGTCGCCCGCGATCGGAACCACGGCCGTATGCCGGATTGCGCCCTCACGGAACACCGCGATGTCGGTGGTGCCCCCGCCAATGTCGACCAGGCACACGCCCAGCTCCTTCTCGTCATCGGTCAGCACGGCGAGCGACGAGGCCAGCGGCTGCAGGATGAGGTCATTGACCTCGAGACCGCAGCGGCGCACGCACTTGACGATGTTCTGCGCCGCCGTCACCGCGCCCGTGACGATGTGCACCTTGACCTCAAGGCGCACGCCGGACATTCCGATCGGCTCCTTCACGCCATCCTGGCCATCGACGATGAACTCCTGCGTCAGAATGTGCAGCACCTGCTGGTCCGTCGGGATCGGCATGGCGCGCGCGGTCTCGATGGCGCGGTCCACGTCGATCGGCGTGACCTCCTTGTCCTTGACCGCCACCATGCCGGTGGAGTTGAAGCTGCGAATATGCGAACCGGCGATCCCCGTGAATACCGTCAGGATCTTGCAGTCGGCCATCAGCTCGGCCTCCTCGAGCGCGCGCTGTATGGCATTCACCGTGGCCTCGATGTTGACCACGACGCCCTTCTTGATGTCCAGGCCGACGATGAGGTTCTTGTTGTCTTTCATGCTTGGTTTTTTCTCTTGGAGGAAGGTGCAACGGGGGTGTCTCCACGCGCAGGAGCAGCTGCCGGCTCGCCGAGCCCCGGCACGCGCAGCGCAAAGCCGTTGGGATAGCGCAGGTCGACGTTGTCCAGCTTGCGCGAGAGTTGCCCCAGCGTGAGCGGATACACCGACACGAAACGCGCCAGGCGGTCGGCGATTCGGTCCTTCTCGGTGTCCCTGCCCAACTGCATTGTCAGCCCGTTCGACAGGCGCAGCTGCCAGCTGTAGCGCGGCGACAGCATCACCATGCGCGGCTCGAGCTGCAGCTGCGCAAGGATTTCCCTGAACGCCGCGTAGCGGCGCGTCACCTCGGACTCGG
>VGIE01000289.1 GCA_016867955.1 Betaproteobacteria bacterium | reverse complement strand
GAAGAAGCTGGCTGACCACATCCGCCAGGCCCATGAGGACGTGGACAAGGTGCAGGTCACCAGCGGCAAGATCTCGCAGCAGTTCCAGAAGATCGAGGCGGCGGAGATCAAGGACCACGTGGCCGGCAACGTGGTCAAACTCGGCGCGGAGCGCAAGCCGGACGCCGACCGCGCGTCCTGAACGGTCGCGGCGGATCTGCCGGTTGTGGACTCGGGGCTCGGTGGTGGCGGGCAGGCGGCTGGCAGGCCTCGACCGGGTCGCGCGTGCCGGCGCGGTTGCCGACTCAGACGATGAGGCGCGGCGATTTCTCGTCGATCATGCTGCGGCCGAGGTCGGTCGCATAGCGGGTGGCGCCCCTGGAGGTCTCGAACACCGGGCTCAGGCCGGGGAAGGACTGGCTGCGCTGCAGGTTCTTGTCGCAGGCCAGCCGCGTGAGCGTCAGCCGCGGTTGCCACTTGCCGCCCTGCGACGCATCGACCAAGGCCGGCGTGGCTGCAACCGGGCCGAATTTGGGCAGATGATATGCGCTGGCCTCTATGAGGTACGGCCCGCGGGTTTCCCTGTGCACTGCCATGGTGACTCCCAGACGCTTGCATGGACGCTAGCACAAAGCGGCGGCCAGCGCCGAGCGCAGCCGGCGTTTGCTCCGGTATTGCGGTCTGACGGGAAATTCAGCGGATCACGCGGGAGTCGCGGGTGACACGGGCCGCTCACCGGAGCCTCGCGGCATTGCCGCCCCGGCGCGCCGGATCCGTGGGCAAGAGGACACGTTTCCGCTCTGCCGTACCGGGTATTCTCGGCGCAGCAGACACTTGAACACCAGGCAGAAGGCCTGACGTGAAGAGGAACAGCGACTGCTCGAGCGCTGGAATGCGGCGAGCGGGCGCTTTCGCGATGCCCAGGCCGCGTTGACGAAGCCGGCGCCTGAGGGCGTGCCGAAGGAAACACTGGCGCATGCCGCGGCGACCGCGCGCACCGAACTCGATCACATGCGCAAGCAGGTGGCCAGGCTGGAGGCCGAATTCAGATCGGGGAAGCGTTGCCAGGGTCTTTTCCGGCGAGTGGTGTCAGCGATCCGGCCGAAGCGCTGCGTCAGCGTCCGCCGGCGTTGGCGAAACAGCGTCCGCGACCGCGCCGTTCAGGCCGGGCGGGGGATTTCCAGCTGCCGCGCAATGTCCTCGATGAAAGCGAGCTTCCTGTCCAGCGGATCGGTCCACTTGACCACCTGGCCGCCGCCCACCGTGATACTGGTGAAGCCCGCTTCTGCGTATTGCGCGACGAGTTCCGGCGTCGCCTTGGGCATGCGCATGAAGTAGCTGAACGGCCTGCCGGCGGTGCCGTACTCCTTCCTCAGGCCCTCGATCAGCGCGCGCTTCTCGATGCATTGCTCCAGCGTCAGGTCGGGCGTGCCGGCCCAGGCGTCACCAACCCGCGCAGCGCGCTTGAAGATGGGCGGGGTCGAGCCGCCGACCAACAGCGGCATCGGCACCGGCTTGTTGACGATGGTGAGGCGTGCGAAGTCGTAGAAGCGGCCGTGGTGCTCGAATTCGCCGCCGGCCAGCGCCTTCTTCAGCACGTCGATGCCCTCGTCCAGCCGCGCGCCACGTTCGTTGAAGGGTATGCCGAAGGCGTCGTATTCCTCGCGCGCCCAGCCGACGCCGACGCCAATGCGCAGGCGGTTGCCCGACAGGGCCTGCGCGGTGGCGATGGCGCGCGCCGCCTGCAGCGGGTGACGCAGCGGCAGCAGATAGATGGCGGTGGTAATGCGGACGCGACGGGTCTGCATCGCGAGGGCCCCGGCGATGACCATGGAATCTGGGCACTCCTCGCCGGTCTTCAGCGGCTGGTGCGGCGTGTAGGGGTACTGCGAGTCCAGCTGCGCGGGGCGGAAGAAATGCTCGCCCAGCCAGATGCTGTCGAAGCCCAGTCTTTCGGCCAGTTGTGCCTGCGCGACGATTTCGAGCGGCTGGTGGGTAAAGGAGATCTGCAGACCGAACCTGACGTCGTTCATGGGGATTCCCGGAAGTGATGAGACGGATGAGCGCAGGGCATGCAACGGGCGCGCAACCGATTCTACCCATGCGGCGCATCGTGCAGTCGATCCGCGCGCAGCGCCCGCGAACTGGCCTTGACTTCAAGCGCGCTGCGGAATTACCGTTGGGTGCCCAGAACCCTCACGGAAGCCAGAATGCCACTGAACGCCGAGGACCGGATCGAATTGCACGAGCTGATGGCGCGCTATGCGCATGCGATCGACGTGGTTGGCGCCGAATCCGCCGTGTTCGACATCTTCACCGATGATGCCGAGCTCGACAGCCCGGCGTCGGGACGGTTTGCCGGCATGGACGGGCTGCGGCACTTCGCCCAGGTGGTGGCAGGGCTGCGCGAAGGGCGCATCGGGCGGCACCTCATTACCAATGTGAGGGTCTCCGAGGAGGGCGATGGCGCGCGCCTGTGCGCCTGCTACATCCACACCTCGACACCGGCGCGCGGCGCGGCCGCGGCGGAGCCGCGCGCCATCCAGGTGACCCACAGCGGCAGCTATGATTGCTTCGCCGTGAGGCGGGGCGGTCGCTGGCGGCTGCGCAGGCGGACAGTGACCATCGACTCCGCCTGAGCACTTGTTCAATGGCGCGGCCGAATTCGACCGGATCGCCGCATTGGTGCAGAAATCGGTAACCGTTTGATCTAGAATCGGGTTCGATGTACTGCCTGGCAGAATCCCTGCGCGGGTATCTGAAGCAGGCAAGCACGAGGGGAGGGTTCCCTCGCATTGTCAGGCGCTCCAGGCAATCGTTCAGGCCCAGTCCGAAGGAGGCACATGGCGGTGGCAGGCGTCCCACAACTCGAATACAAATCCATCCGCCACCAGTTCGTCGATGGTACGCGCGATTTCGTGGCGGTCGACGGCATCGAGCTGTCGGTGCGGCAGGGGGAGTTTCTCTGCATCATCGGTCCCAGCGGCTGCGGCAAGAGCACGCTGCTCAACCTTGCTGCCGGGCTGATCCATCCGACGCAGGGCACCGTGCTATACCGCGGGTCCCGGGTCCAGGGTCTCAACACCGACGTCGGCTACGTGACCCAGCGAGACACCCTGCTGCCGTGGCGCACCGCGGCGCGCAACGTCTCCCTGCCGCTGGAAGTGCAGGGCGTGCCCCGGGCCGAGCGCGAGGAGCGCGTGGAAAAGGTGCTTGAACTGGTCGGCCTGACCGGGCGTGGCAACCGTTATCCCTCGCAGCTGTCCGGCGGCATGATGAAACGCGCGGCGCTGGCGCAGATCCTGGTCTACGAGCCAACCACGCTGCTGATGGACGAACCCTTCGGCGCGCTCGATGCGCAGCTGCGCATGGGCCTGCAGCGGGAACTGTTGGACATCTGGGGCCGCAAGGGCCAGACCGTGCTGTTCGTGACGCATGACCTGGAGGAGGCCATTCTGATGGGCGACCGCGTGGTGGTGTTCGGCACCAACCCCGGCCGCATCATCCATGTCGAGGATGTGCAGTTCGAGCGCCCGCGCGACCTCGTGCGCCTGCGCGGCGATCCCCGTTTCACGTCGACCTGGGAGCGGCTGTGGTCGCTTCTCGCGCCGCAGATCAAGGAGAAGGAATGAGCACGCAGATCCAGGCGTCCCAGCCGGCGCCGATGAATGTGTCCCTGGTCGAGCAAGTGCGCCGCGAGCGCCGGCGGCGGCAGACCCTGATCCTCACCGCGCAGGTGCTGCTGGCCATCGGCATCCTGATCTTCTGGGAATGGGCTGCCGGCCCGCGCAATACGCCGGGCATCCTGATCGACGAGTTCTACATCAGCCGGCCATCCCTGATCTGGGATGCGCTGGGCCGCTGGGTCGCCGAG
>VGIE01000288.1 GCA_016867955.1 Betaproteobacteria bacterium | reverse complement strand
TGGTTGGCGTAATCGACTGGAACCTCGATGTGCAGGCGGCTGCAGCGCTCCCGCGCATGGGCAGCCGCAACCAGCCTACCGAACTGGAGGCCGGCACGCCGCTCGCGGCACTGGCTCCGCAGCTGGAAGCCATGGGCCACCGCGTGCGCATCATCGAGCAGACCAGCGGCGTTCATGCCATCGCCATCACCCGCCACGGGCTCGAAGGCGGCGCCGACCCGCGCCGCGAGGGAGTGGCGCTTGGCGATTGACGACCTGGTGACTGACATCCTTCCGACGGGTAGCCGAGCGTCCTGCGGGCTTGCGACGACACTCCTGCCGGCACGACCGAGCTGCCCGGCACGCCGCACCCGCAGTGACCCTGCCTGATGGTTTCCCTTGACGGGTGCCCGAGTGGCCAGGCCGAACGGGCGAGTACGCTGCCGGCATTCAACCGAGCCAGGCCATGAACATGCGGGCGCTGCCGTGCTGAACCGCAGGCAGATCGGGGCGCTCGCCTTTGGCAGTTTCGCCATGGCCACCGGCATGATGGTCATCACCGGCATGCTGGTGGAAATGGCCGATGACCTCGGCCTGCCGGTGACGGTGGCCGGCCAGCTCATCGCCGCCGCGCCGCTGGTGCTCGCCGTCGCCTCGCCAACGCTGGCGCTGATCACCAGCCGGCTGTCGCGCCGCACCCTGCTCATCTGGGGCGGACTCATCTGCGCGGCCAGCCACTTCCTGGCCGCGATGTCGGGCTCCTTCACCATGCTGGTGATGGCGCGCGCGCTGACCGGCCTGGGCGCGGCCTGCTTCATGCCGCAGACCCCGGCCACCGCCGTCATGTTGTCGCCGCCCAACCGGGGCGGCCGCACGCTGGCGCTGGTATTCATCGGCTACGGCGTGGCCAACAGCGTCGGCCTGCCGGTTGGCGCCTGGCTGGGCGAGGCCATCGGCTGGCGGCCCACGCTGGCCATCCTCGGTGGCCTCTGCCTTGCCGTCACCGCCTGGGTCTGGCTGGTGCTGCCGGCGAAGATCTCGCAGTCGCGCCTCAATGCCGGCGCCATCCTCGAACTGGCGCGCGACCGCGCCATCGTCAGCACCATCGCCGTCGGTTTCCTGCAGTCGCTCGCGCAGTTCACGGTATTTGCCTACATCGCGCCCGCGGTGCGCGAGTCGATCGGCGGCGGCGCCACCCTGGTGGCGGTGCTGCTCGCCGTCTTCGGCGTCAGCGGCATCATCGGCAGCACCGTATCCTCGCGCTTCGCCGACCGCCTCGGGCCGGTGCGCATGTGCGCAATCTCGATCGCGATCATGGTGGCGTCGTTCCTCGTCTGGTCGCTCAGCCGCGGCTCCGAACCGCTCACCTGTCTCGCCATGGTGCTGTGGGGCTTCGGCTGCTTCCCAATCACCAGCGCGATCCCGGTGCGGCTGATCGCGCTCAACCCGGCCCTCGCCTCGGCGTCCATCTCGTTCAACAACACCGCGTCGTTCGGCGGCGCCGCGATCGGCACCGTGCTGGGCGCAGCAATGATCGGCGCAGCCGGCTACGGCAGCCTGGGCTGGGTCGGCAACGCGATATTCATCGCCGCGCTGCGCATGCTTTGGGTCAGCGCGCGGCAGTCGCGGGAACGCGGCATCCGGTATTGAAGCGCCGGCTCTCCAGCTCGCTCCCGCGACAGGTGCGGTAATACTGACATTTTCATTCCCTCCTGCGCGATTCGCCGGTACAATGGCGCGCAAATGAATTGGACACAGAATCCAATGCACGGAGGGGCGATTTGCGGACGGCCATTCGGATAGCCGCCTCCGGACCAAGCACCGCTCTTTTCCCCGATGCGGGAAGGCGCGAGGGCACACTGCCCCGCAGGATTTCCCGACCCCTCCCCGCCGTCGTTGCCGCAATGCTGGCCCTAGCCGCCTTCGGTGCGGCCCTGCATGCCGCCCCGGCCCTTGCCCAAGCCCCGCCGATGCTGCACTACATGGATTGCGCGCGCGAACTCGGCGTTGCCATCAACGACAAGTTCGCCATCCTGCCTGGCGAGCGTGCCGGCGGCCGCGGGCTGTACGTGTTCACCGACCACGGCGCCCACTTCCTGCCGCTGGGCGCGCCGCAGGCCGAGGACGGCGAGGCGCAGGAGTTCCTGCTCAAGGGCGACCTGTCCGGCCTCGGCGAACTGTTCGTGATCTTCCGCGAGAAGAAGCCGGGCAGCCGGTCCAACATCCCGCCGGGCATCGGCTACGAAACGAGTGCGCCGTCACGCAGCGCTGCGGCACGGTACCGCGAGACGACCGCCAGCGAATCCCTCGACGACCGCGCGCGCAGTGCGCTTCGCCAGCGGCTCAAGGACAGGATCGCGATCATCAAGGAATTCATCGACAACAAAAACCGCTACAGTTCGCCGGCGGAAGCCCAGCTGGCTTTCGAGCGCGACCGCAGCGTGTACCTGGGCAAGCTCGCGCGCTGCCGCATCGCCGGCGACCGCGAGCTGAACATGGTGGTTGCCGAGGAAGTGCAGAGGCTGGAAACGGGATTCCCGGGTCTCACGGTCTGGGAGAAGCAGATCGGCGCGCGCTAGCGCAGGGCGGACAGGCGGCGCCGGCGCTCCGCGGGCGGCAACGCCGCCAGTTCCCGAACAACCTTGTAGAAGGCCGGCAGGTCGCGTTGCTGCGCCTCGAGCACCGCCGAGAACGCCGGCACCAACTCGTTGTAGGCCGCCACCGATGCCAGCAGCGCATTATTGGCGCCGCCGGCGAACAGGCGGTCGTAACCGGCGAACCCGCCCCACGACGCCTTGAGGCGCGCGTAATCCGCCGCCAGCGCGGCAAACTGCGCCGCCTTGGCACTACGCCTGGCCGCATCATCGGCACTCGCCGCATACATCCCCCTGAGGCGCTCGCGATAGTCCATCAGCAGCGTGGTGAGCGCCTGCCGGCGTACGCGCGCGGCCCGGTATTGCTCGAAGGCCGCAGTCGCGGCCGATGCGGCCGGGCCGGCCGGCTTGGCGGCATTGGCCGGCGGCGCGGCGGCCGCCTCGCGCTGCTCCAACCAGCGGCGCACGCCCTCTTCCTCGACCACGCTGGCAAACGATTCGTTGAACACCGTGTCGTCCTTGACATAGGCCACCTGGTGGGCCAGTTCGTGGAAGACCAGCCGCGCCAATTCCACGTCCGGCTGGAACACGAAGGTACTCAGCAGCGGATCGTCGAACCAGCCCAGTGTCGAGTAGGCCGGCACGCCGCCGACGTACGCATCGCGGCCCAGCGCCGCCTCGCGCGCCGCCGCGCTGCGTGCCGCCGCCTCGGCGTAGTAACCAAGGTAGCCGACGCAGCCCGCCACCGGAAAGCAGTGCTCGAAAGGTTCGGCCGAGAACTCCGGCGTGCTGATCACGTTCCACACCACGTAGGGCCGGCCGATGTCGGCGTAGCGGCGGTAGCTGCCGTTGTCGGGCAGGCCCAGCGCGCGGCTGGCGAACTCGCGGATCTCGCGCGCCAGCGCCAGCCGCTCACGCAGGCGCGCGGGCGTCGCCGGATCGCGCTCGACGAGTTCGACGGGGCGGGCCTGGCCGATCATCTCGAGGTGCCCGTGCACTGCCTGCGCGTAGTAGGCGATGGTGCTGCAGCCCTGCAGCACCATGACCGGCAGCGCCATCATCGCAGCCCGCATCACGGTCGCCGCCCGCCCGCCCTTCACTGGAACTTCCCGTGCCGCAGAAAGGCGACGCACTGCGCGGCCACCGCCGCCGACAGCAGCATGCCGGTGTGGCTGACGGGCAGCACCCGATGGTCGGCGAGCCCGGGCAGCCGGGTTTCCTCGACACGCACTAAGCCGTCGTGCTCGCCCTCGATGTCCACCAGCAGGCCGGCCAGCCCG
>VGIE01000287.1 GCA_016867955.1 Betaproteobacteria bacterium | reverse complement strand
GCCTGCCGGCGCCCGATCGCATCGCCGTGGCCAATGTCGCCGGCGAAGGCGCGCGGGCCGCGTTGTCCGGCGCGCTGGCGAACCTGGTTGCGCCGGTAACCTGGGCGCGGTCGCGCGCCGCTCAGTGCGGCGTCAGCAACGGGTATGGCAGGCCAGAGACGCTGGGGGTGGACCGCTGGGCGGCGCTCATCGGCGCGCGTCACCGGCACGCGGGCGACTGCATTGTCGTTGGCGCGGGCACCGCCACCACCATCGACATCCTGCGCGCCACGGGCGAGTTCCGCGGCGGGGTGATCCTGCCGGGCCTTGACCTCATGAAGCGCTCGCTCGCCGAGAACACCGCGCGCCTGCCGCTGGCCGATGGCGCGTTCGCCGACGAGCCGCGCAGCACCGAGGACGCCATCGAAACGGGCGCGCTGCACGCGCAGGCTGGTGCGATCGAGCGCATGCACGCGCGCGCCGGCGGCGCGAGGGCCGCCTGCTTCCTGTCGGGCGGCACTGCCGCGCGCATCGCCGCGCAATTGTCGCTGCCGCACCGGGTGCTCGACCACCTTGTGCTCGACGGACTGGTGCGCATCGCGCTGGAGGAGCCGGCATGAGGGCGTTCCTGCTGCTGCTGGTGCTGCTGAACGTCGGCTTCTTCGCCTGGTCGCAGTACTGGGCGCTGCCATCCTCGGGCGAATCGCACCTCGTCGAGCAGCAACTCCACCGCGAGGCCATCCGCCTGCTCGCGCCGTCGCAGGTGGCTGCGGGCCGCCGCGAGCCGGACAAGGCGCTCGCCTGCATGGAACTCGGCGGCTTCAACAGCGCCGATGCGCCGCGCGTGCAAGAGCAGCTCGCCGCGCTGGCGCTCGGCTCGCGCCTGAGCCAGCGCCGTGTCGAAGAGACCGCCGGCTGGTGGGTGTTCATGCCGCCGCAGGCGGGGCGCGAAGGCGCGCAGAAGAAGGTGGCCGAGCTCAAGCGCCTTGGTCTGGACGATTTCTTCATCCTGCAGGACGACTCCAAGCTACAGTTCGCGATTTCGCTCGGCGTATTCCGTACCGAGGAGGCGGCGCACGCCCGCCTCGCAGCCCTGCGCGAGCGCGGCGTGCGCACGGCGCAGGTGGGCCGGCGCGCGATGGCAGTGCAGCGCGTGACCTGGGAGATTCGCGCGGTGGACGAGTCGACCCTGGCGCGGCTTGGCGCGCTGAGGGAGGGGATCTCGGGCGCCGAACTGAAGGAATGCGCCAGGCCCGACGCGGCGACTCCCCAGGCGCCCGCCAGCGGCGAGGGCTGAGGGTGAATGGCGATGGCATTGCATCCAGCGCGTCACGGCGCCCGATGATGCAGTTCGCCATCCAGGAAGTGCCGCATGCACAGGCGACGCTGATCGATCTCACGCGCGTGCGCGAGCTGTTCCTCGAGTATGCCGCGTGGCTGAACGAGGACCTGTGCTTCCAGGGTTTCAAGGAGGAACTGGCCGGCCTGCCTGGCGCCTATGCGCGCCCCGATGGCCGCCTGCTGCTGGCCATGCTTGATGCCCAGGCCGCGGGCTGCATCGCGCTGCGGCGCTTCGACGCGGACACGGCCGAGGTCAAGCGCCTGTGGGTGCGGCCGGCCTTTCGCGCCGGGGGCCTCGGCCGCGCGCTGGCCGGACGCATCATCGGCGAGGCGCGCGAGGCCGGCTACAGGCGACTGGTCCTCGACACGCTGGCACCCATGGCACCCGCGATTGCGCTGTACCGGTCGCTGGGCTTTCGCGAGATCGCGGCGTATTACGACAATCCGCTGCCGGGGGCGGTGTACATGGGGTTGGAGTTGAATTCGTAGTTGCCGTCAGTTTTCGCCTTTCGGCGAGGCACTTTCTTTTGCTTGCCCAAAAGAAAGTGCCCAAAGAAAAGGGCCCCCCATGCCCCGGTCGCCTTCGGCGACTTCCCTGCGCTGCTCACAACGCTTGGCGGCTGCGCAACTCGCGCGCCAGAATCGGCGCGCTCAGACAGTGCTCGCCGACTGCCCCAAGGGTTGCTGCGCTGCTCGGCGGTGCATCAAGGGCCCCCCCGGAAAGGCCGCCACAGAATATGCACTGCAGTCAGGATATATCGGCATACAGTAGATCTGTAGGGTACTTTACTCCTTTCTTGGCAGTATTCTAAAACGGGGGATGGGTGTTATTCCCCCGTTGGTGACGCCGAGAAGCGCAGCGGGCTGATGGGTTGTCGGCGAGGACTGTCTGAGCCCGCGAAGCGGGCGAGTTCCGCAGGGCTCGCGCACGGCGGAGCAGGCTCCACGTGCGCAGCACGTGGATGCGACCCGGGAGCGAGACAAAGCGCGCCGTGAACCCGCGAGACAACACTCACCTGCGCAGTCGCATCCCCGCTGCGCGGGGCCCCTGCTCCTCGCTCCGGCGCGCCCGAAACCCGCGAGCATCGCAGGGAAGTTTCGGCAATCAGTTGGAAACTGAGTGCCGAAATCGTCACCCCCGGGTCGCCTTTTCTTGGTTACTTCTTTTGGCGAAGCAAAAGAAGTAAGTCGCCGTCAGGCGAAATACGAGCCGTGGCTACGAAGTACAAAGGCAACTCGCCGCGCGCCCGAACGGCATCACGGACACTCCCTCTCACCGCCCCCTGATCCGCGACAGTAGCGCCGTCGTCGAGCGCTGATGCGCGAAGGGGATGGAATGCACGCTGCCGCCCCGGGCCAGCACTTCGGCCGAGCCGACGATGGTCTCGGGCGCCCAGTCGCCGCCCTTGACGAGGATCTCCGGGCGGCAGCGCAGGATGGTCGCGAGCGGCGTGTCCTCCTCGAACCAGGTCACCAGGTCGACGCACTCGAGCGCCGCGACCACCGCCATGCGGTCATCCAGCGTGTTGAGCGGGCGATCGCCGCCCTTGCCCAGGCGCTGCACCGAGGCGTCGCTGTTGAGCGCCAGCACCAGCGCGGCGCCGAGCACGCGCGCCTGCGAAAGGTAGGTGACATGGCCGCGGTGCAGGATGTCGAACACGCCGTTGGTGAACACCAGCGGCCGCGCGAGCAGGGCGACGCGCCGCTCGAGCTCGGCGGGCGCACAGCGCTTGGCTTCGAATGCGGGCGGGGCGTAGGTGGGTGTCGCCATTGGTGCGCGGGCTTTCAGCGGCCGCCGGGGCCATGGGTTGTTCTGCCAGCGCATTGTAAAAGAGAATCGCCGCCCTACCGCGCGGCCCAAACCCGATGCAGAAGCGATCTTCAACGGCCTGGTACAAGGCAGTAGGGAGGATATCTTCCCTGATGTCGAAACAAGTCCCGCGCTCACATAGAATCGGGCCATGCCTGACGCCGACGCCGGTCCCGCCGCAAGCCCCGCCGCCGAAAGGCACGCGGCGCCAGCGGCTGGCACACCTGCAAGGCCGCCCCGCCTCGGGCCGCTGCAGCTCTTCATCTCCTTTTCCCTGCTCACCATGTCGGGTTTCGGCGGCGTGCTGCCGTTCGCCTATCGCATGCTGGTGGAGAACAAGCGCTGGATGGACAAGGCCGAGTTCGCCGAACTGTTCGCGCTGGCCCAAATGCTGCCGGGCCCGCCCATCATCCACATTGCCCAGATGTTCGGCCATCGCGACTCCGGCTGGCGTGGCGGCGCGGCCGCGGTGGCCGGCCTGGTCGCCATTCCGACGCTGTTCATCATGCTGCTGGGCCTTGCCTACGAGCGGTTCGGCGACGTGCCGGTCTTCCGCAAGGCGCTGGCGGGCATGTCGGCCGCTGCCGTGGCGCTGGTCATCGTCATGGGCATTCGCGTGTCCTCTGCGGTGCCGCGCCGCACCCGGCCGTGGCTGGTGGTCGCCGCCGCATTCATCTGTCTGGGCGTGGCACGACTGCCGTTCATCCTGGTGATCCTGCTGCTT
>VGIE01000286.1 GCA_016867955.1 Betaproteobacteria bacterium | reverse complement strand
GGGATAACAGGCGCGCCTGGCCTAAACAGCGGCACGCTAGTTGCGCCGCGCCCTTGCGCGCTCGCATTGGCGGAGATAGCGCGGCGCGCCGCAGGCGGCGCGTCCGCTCCTATCCCTAGTTCTTCACGAGCGCCGACGCCGCCGGCGCCTGCGCGCTCTGCTGCTGTGGCGTGAGCCTGACCGGCAGGCCCTTAAGGCGGTTGATCGCCTGCTGGAACACAAAGTCCTTGTCGGATGCGAACTCCATCGGCGTGAACGGCCTGGCCTCCTCGCCCTCGGGCCTTGCCGCGGGTTTGGCCGTCGGCGCGGCCTTGGTGGCGGGTTCCCCCGCCTTGCCTTCCGGATTGACCAGATGCTTGTCGAGGTCGGCTTCGCGCAGACCGACGGTGGGGATTGCCGGGTCCTCGATGATGAGGTCGGGGATGATGCCCTTGGCCTGGATCGAGCGGCCGCTCGGCGTGTAGTACCGCGCGGTGGTGAGCTTGATCGCGGTGTTGTTGCCAAGCGGCATGATGGTCTGCACTGAGCCCTTGCCGAAGGTCTGCGTGCCCATGACAGTGGCGCGCTTGTGGTCCTGCAGGGCGCCGGCCACGATCTCGGAGGCCGACGCGGAGCCGCCGTTGACCAGCACCACCATCGGCACGGTTTTCGCCGCGGCTGGCAGGTTCTTCAGGTAGTCCTCGTCGCCGCCGCGCAGGTAGTCTTCGGGCGCGGCGATGAACTTGCGACGCGCATCGTCGGTGCGGCCGTCCGTGGACACCACCAACGCCTTGGCCGGCAGGAACGCCGCTGAGATGCCCACGGCGCCGTTGAGCAGGCCGCCGGGGTCGTTGCGCAGGTCGAGCACGAGGCCCTTGAGGGGGCCCTGCTTGTACAGGTTGTTCAGATGGCGCACCAGTGTCCCGCTGGTGTGCTCGTGGAACTGCGAAACGCGGATCCAGCCATAGCCCGGCTCGACCAGCTTCGATTTCACGCTCTGCACCCGGATGATGTCGCGTACCAGCGTGACTTCGAACGGCTTGGGCTCGCCCTTCCTGACGATGGTGAGCTTGATCGAGGTCTTCGGCTTGCCGCGCATGCGCTTGACCGCGTCGTTGAGCGTCATGCCCTTGACCGGCGTTTGGTCCAGCTTGACGATCAGGTCGTTGGGCTTCAGGCCGGCGCGGAAGGCGGGCGAGTCCTCGATGGGTGATACCACTTTCACGAAACCGTCTTCCATCCCGACTTCGATGCCGAGGCCGCCGAACTCGCCCTGCGTGCCGACCCGCAATTCCTTGAGGGCGTCCTGGTCGAGATAGGCCGAGTGCGGGTCGAGGTCCGTCAGCATGCCGTTGATGGCGCCGGTGATCAGCTTCTTGTCGGCCACCGGCTCGACGTAGTTGGACTTGATGGCGCCGAAGACTTCGGCGAAGGAACGCAGGTCCTCGATCGGCAACGGCAGCCGCGACACGTCCCGTTGCGCGACCGCCGAATAATTCAGCGACAGCGCCACGCCGGCGATGATGCCGATGAGGACGAGCCCGACCTGTTTGAGTCTGGTGCCCTTGGTGGTACGCATTGCCTCTTCTCCAGTGCCGTTGGTGCGGCGTAATGTGTACGGCGTGCCCGGCGCGTGCCGTTGCTGCGGCGTCTCCCTCATATCCGGTATTCCGTTCGGAAATTAGTCCGGCAAGTTTGCCAATCGTTCGCTTCAGTTCGTGCCCGTCGCGGGGAGTCGGCTACTTCAATGCAAGCCACTTGAGCGGATCGAAAGGCCGCCCCTCGTGACGAACCTCGAAGTATAAACCTGATTCGGAGCTGCCACCGCTCGCCCCGGTGGTGGCAACGGCGTCGCCGGACCGGACCGTGTCGCCCACCTGCCTGAGGACGGCTTCGTTGTTGCCATAGATGGTCAGGTAGCCCTCGCCGTGGTCGAGAATCAGCAGGTTGCCGAAGCCGCGCATCCACTCGGCGAACACCACCCGCCCGGGGGCCACGGCACGAACCTCCTGCCCCGGGTTGGCGCGGATGAACAGGCCCTTCCAGGGCGGGCCCCCGTCGGGCCGCGCGCTGCCGAAACGGCCGGCGAGCGTGCCGCGCACGGGCAGGCGCAGGCTACCCTTGAGGGCGGCAAAGGACGTGGTGGGCGAGTCGAGGGTGCCGTTTGGCGCGGGTGTAGCCGGCCGGCCGGCCGCCTCCGGCGGGGAAGGCGCCTTTTCCCCACGGGCGTCGCGCCGCGGTTCCCAGCGGGAAATTCGCGATTTTCGGGCCTGTTCCGCAAGCACCCTGCCCAGCTCCTCGACCAGGCGACTGAGGCGCGATTCGTCGCGCTCGAGGCTGCGCACCTCGCGGCGTTGCTCGCGCAGTCGCGCCGACACCTTGTCCAGCACGCCCTTGCGTGCGGACTGCTCCGTCGACAGGCGGTTGCGCTCCGACTTCTGGCTGGCTTCGATGCGCGCCAGCTCGACGGTTTTCTCGCGGGTCTGCTCCTGCAGTTCCCGCACGCGGGCAAGCGAGGCGCGCAGCGTGCGGATCAGCTCGGCCTGCGCGCGCGAAACGTAACTGTAGTACTGCAGTTCGCGCGCGGTCTGGTTGGGGTCTGCGCCCGAAACAAGCAGCTTGAGGTAGTCGGCTTCACCGTTCAGGTAGCGCACGGTCAACAGGCGGCCGATGGCTTCCTGGCGCTGCGCCAGCTCGGCTGCAATGCGCCGGGTCTCGCCGCCGAGTTGCGCCAGTTCGCTGCGCGCCGCTTGGCGGTCCAGTGAAAGGTTGTGGAGCTGGCGGTTGGCTTCGGAAATCGCGCGCTCTGATTCGCGCAAGGCATCGCGCACCTCGGCGCGGGTCTCCTCGGCATCGGCGATCGAGGATTTCAGGCGTTCGATGCGGGCGCGCAGTTCGCGCAGGTCTTCGGGGTCGGCCGCGCGGGGGGCACTGGCAGCGCTGGCCGGTGCAGGTGCGGCCAGGCTGGCGGCGATGACGAGGCCGGCGAGAATGTGGCCAAGCGCGCCTGAGGAAATTGCCGTCAGGCGCCCTGATCCTGGGGCGCGCGAAGGGAGTCGCCCCCGTGCATCGTTAGGCACCCTGAGGAGGGTGCCCAGGCTGGCCAGCCGGTGGGCGGAGAACATGGCGGCAGTGAAGGTCGAGGCGGCGCCGGGCCCGCCGGCATGCGCGCACTGCCAGACTGTCGCGACGGACGGACCGTCGCGAGTCGTCATCAGCGTGCCTTCCCCTGATTGGCGACCGCGGCGGCCGCGGCGGCCGCAGCTTCGGCGTCGCCGAGGTAGTAGTGTCGGACCGGCTGCAGCGCGGCGTCGAGCTCGTAGACCAGCGGGATGCCGGTCGGGATGTTGAGGCCGACGATTTCCTCGTTGCTGACGCGGTCAAGGTACTTCACCAACGCCCGCAACGAGTTGCCATGTGCCGCGATCACCACGCGTTTGCCCTCGCGAACTGTAGGGGCAATCACGCTGTTCCAGTAGGGTACGAAACGGGCAACCGTGTCCTTGAGGCACTCGGTGAGCGGCAACTCGGCTTCACTGAGGCTGGCGTAGCGTGGATCCCTGCCCGAATGACGCGGGTCATCGCGCGCCAGCGGCGGCGGCGGCGTGTCGTAGCTGCGGCGCCAGGCGAGCACCTGCTCGTCGCCGTACCTGGCCGCGGTCTCGGCCTTGTTCAGTCCCTGCAGACCGCCGTAGTGGCGCTCATTCAGCCGCCAGGAGTGGTGGATCGGGATCCACATGCGATCCATTTCCTCGAGGGTCAGCCACAGGGTCTTGATGGCGCGCTTGAGCACCGAAGTGTAGGCAAGGTCGAATTTGAAACCCTCGGACTTCAACAGTCTGCCGGCATTGCGGGCCTGTTCCCGGCCCTCGTCGGTGAGGTCGACGTC
>VGIE01000285.1 GCA_016867955.1 Betaproteobacteria bacterium | reverse complement strand
ACCCCAAGGCGGGCATCTCGAACGTGCGCGAGCTCCTATCAAAGGCGAGGGCCAAGCCCGGCACCGTGAGCTACGGGTCGCTCGGCGTGGCGAGCAGCGCACACGTGGCTATGGAGACGCTGGCCCAGCAGGAGGGAGTCGAGCTGCTGCACGTTCCTTACCAGGGTACCGGGCCTGGCGTCACGGCATTACTGGGCGGCGAGATTGACATGCTGTTCGCTTCTGTTGGGCCTTCCCTCCCGCACGTTCGCGGAGGGCGCCTGGTTCCGGTCGGCATCACCTCGAGAAAACGTTCGTCTGTGGTTCCCGACGTGCCGACGTTCATCGAATCCGGCCTCAATTTCGAGGTGGAGGGATGGTTCGGGATCATGGTGCACCGTAATACGCCTGCGAGTGCGCTGCAGGTGCTCCGACGGGAGTTCTGGAACTTTGTGTCTTCTAAGGAGTTCACTGAGGGTGTCGTGCTCAAGAACGGCTACGAGCCGACTACGATTTCCCCGGACCAGGCTGAGAAGTTTCTCGTTGAGAACCGTTTGAAGTGGGCGTCTTGGGTAAAGCGGGTTGAGCCACGCCTGCGTAAGTCCTCGTGATGAAAGCCGGAGCTAGCTCCGGGGCTTTCCGGCCGCGCAGGCTAGGGCACGTGAACCTCTACGTGGCCGATATCGAGCAATCGATGTCCTTCTACCGTAAGGTGCTCGGCATCGAGGAGGCCTACCGCACGCCGCTAGGGGGCGGCGGCTTCGTAAGCAACGGCAATACGCACCATGACGTCGGATTCACTGCTGCGTTTGGCCCACTCGGCAAGCCGCGAGGTGCCAAACCCGGGCAGTTGAGCCATATTGCCCTTGAGCTGGAGAATGAACGCGAGCTTGTCGAGGACTACTATCGCGCCGTCAAAGCTGGCGTCAGCTTCCTACGAACAACCGATCACGATATCGCGCACAGCATCTACGGCCGCGACCCGGAGGGCGTCATTTACGAGCTCTACGCCGACGTAGTCAAGGATTGGCGCACCCATCGGAGTGGCGTGGTGACCAAGCCGAAGCCCGATTGGAAACCTGGAATGACGCCTCCCGTGGAAAAGGCCTGCTACCACGAGGTGCCGGTGATCACCCGTGTGCCCGAGGCCATCTTCCACCCGCTGCGTACCACGCACGCAGCGATCGTCGTAGCCAACATGGAAAAGGCGGTCGACTACTACTGTAAGGTCGTTGGCCTCGCAGCGGATCCCGCCTGTGGGGGAAAGCCGTTCGCTGTGCTGAAGGGAACCTGCAATGAGCGCTCACTCATCCTCTACTCCGCCAGCGGCATTCGCGCGCCCGGCTACCACCATGTGGCCATGCGGGTCGCTTCGCCGGCCGAGCTGGCGAAGTCCGCGGACAAAGCGCGCCGTGCCGGTATTCCCGTGGTCGCGGAAATGCTCCACTGCGGCCGTTGCTCGGTGATGGTTCGCGATCCGGACAACTGCCTGGTGCGCTTTTACGCTGACGAAGGACGGGAGCCAGGTGCGGACGACGTGGATCCAAGCCTCGCGCTGTTTGTCCTTTAGTGAGTGCAAACCGCCCGCATGCTGAAATTGCTGGAGCCGGCTTCGCCGGTCTGGCGGCGGCGACAGCGCTTTGCCAGCGCGGCTGGTCCGCGCGCGTTCATGAGGCAAACCCGGATCTTCGCGCGTTCGGAGCAGGCATATTCATCTGGGAGAATGGCCTTCGCGTCCTGAAGGCGCTCGGCGCGTACGAGGACGTCATGACCGGCAGCCACCAGGCGCCAGGCTACGAGGGCCGCAACCACCATAACGAGCGCATCTCTCTCGAGGTGTTCGGCCCACAGCGCGGTAGTCGCATGGTCACCATGACTCGCCAGCATCTGTATTCAGCCATGCTACTGGCAGCCGAGCGGGCCGGCGTCGAATTTGTCACCAGTTCGAAAGTCGTCTCTGCGCGGCCCGAGGGGGAGCTCGTGACGGCCGGCGGACGCGCCTGGCGCGCCGATCTTGTCGTCGGCGCCGACGGCGTCAAGTCGAACGTGCGGCAGTCGCTCGGCGTTATGACCAAGCGAACGAAATACAATTACGGAGTCATTCGGCTGCTTGTCTCGCGCGGCAAGAACGACACCCCAAGAACCAACCCGGACAACGTTATCAATTACTACAGCCCAGACCACCGTGTCCTGTACGTGCCGTGCAGCGCATCGGAGCTGTACCTCGCCCTCGCAGCCCGTGACAGGGACAAGGCAAGCACGGCGATTCCGGTCCGCAAGGACATCTGGAGCGGCACATTTCTTTTTCTCGCGCCGATTTTCGAGCGAATTGGAGACGAGGGCCGTTATGATACCTACGAAACGAACAAGTTGCCTTCATGGTCAGTCGGGCGCGTCGCACTGGTCGGGGACAGCGCGCATTCCATGCCGCCGACTCTTGGCCAGGGAGCGGGTTGTGCGCTGATGAATGCGCTGAGCCTCGCTGTTTCCGTGCATGCTGCCGGCGACGATGTCCTCGCCGGCCTTCGTGCGTGGCAGCAGCAGGAGCGCCCGCTGACCGACCATACCCAAAGCATCGCGAGCCGCTATGCGGAGACCCGCGCAGGCTCGGAGGGTGGAAGCAAGTGGGACGCGGCCGCCATGCTCGCCGCGCGCCACGTACCGACGGGCACCGAGGATATTCTTCTGTGAAGGCGGCAATAGAACGCGTCGGTAGTTTTCAGAGTCGCTATTTCCATGAAGGGAAATCCGGGCCTGCGGTGTTGCTGCTGCACGGAGTGGGCATGTCCGGGGCGAGCTGGCTGAGAAACGTTGATGCGCTGGGGCAGGATTTCCGCGTGTGCGCGCCAGACCTGCTCGGCAACGGTCTCACGGAATGGGGCGATTTCCCGCCCGGCCCGCCGCACCCGCATATCCTCAAGCATCTCGCTGGCCTCGTCGATCATCTCGGCTGGGAGGAGTTTTCCGTCGTGGGCAGCTCGTTCGGGGCATTGATGGCTGCGCTCCTGTATTTTCGCATGCCGCAGCGGGTGAAGAAGATGATCGCCATCAGCAGCGCATCCTTTGTCGCGAGCGACGAGGAACTGGCCGTCACCATGAAGGAGTCCTACGCGAACGGCAGCTCGGCGGTTTTTGCCCCCACGTTGGGGACCTGCCAGCGCCGCATGGAGCGGATCTGCTTCGATCCCTCGGCCGTACCGCAGGAGCTCATTTTCATGCAGCTCACAGAATATGCCATGCCTTGGGCCCGCAAGTCCTACGAGGACCGGATGCGCGGCCTTATGGACGTCAACACCTGCCGACCCTATCGCGTGAACGATAAGCTGGAGGAGCTTAGGCTACCATCCCTCCTGGTCTGGGGCTACAACGATCCCCGCGCTCTGTACGGGCGGGCACGGGAAGCAGTTAAGCGGATGCCGTCGGCCCGCCTCGTCGCATTCGAGCGCTGCAAGCATTTCCCGCATATCGAGCATCCCGCCAGGTTCAACGAGCTGGCCCGAGACTTCCTCGCCGGTCACGAGGACGTCATCCAACAGCAAATCACATAAGC
Organism: Betaproteobacteria bacterium; assembly: GCA_016867955.1. Taxonomy (GTDB): domain Bacteria; phylum Pseudomonadota; class Gammaproteobacteria; order Burkholderiales; family SG8-39; genus CAIYPG01. The sequence continues at coordinate 340 of VGIE01000285.1, read as the reverse complement.
GCGGCAGTACTACGGCCAGCTCGGCCAAGGGGTTCACTGCAATTGCGCAGGGCTGGTGCGCTGAGGAGTATGCAAGGATTGGCTGCAGTGGATAGGGGCGAAGACCCCTTACATCGATCAGGGAAGTGATCTGCCTACCCCCTGACCGGCTGTTCCGTCAATCCTCGCGTTGCTCGTCTCGCGTGAGGACTACTCGACCTTACCGATGCGCTGGACCGCCTGCCGCAGGCGAGCGGCGTCCTTCTCGAGGAACGTGCGGAACTCGGGCGCGTCAAGGTAGGGAATCGGGGTCTTCATCTTCTCCATCGCTGTTACGAACTCGGGCGAGGCGATAGCCTTG
>VGIE01000284.1 GCA_016867955.1 Betaproteobacteria bacterium | reverse complement strand
GAAGCGTTGCTCGACGACGGCACGGCGGACGCCGTGTGCCTGGTGCGTCCGCTGATCGCCGACCCGGAATTGCCGAACAAGGCCCGTGAAGGCCGGCGCGAGGACATCCGCGAATGCATCTCCTGCAACGTCGGCTGCCGTGGCGGCCCGCACCGCGGCTCTCCCATCGCCTGCCTGGTCAATCCGGCGGTGGGCTACGAAAAGGAGTACGGCGCCGGCAGGATCAAGCCGGCGGCCAGGCCGCGCAGCGTACTGGTGATCGGCGGCGGCCCGGGCGGGCTGAAGGCCGCGGAAACCGCAGCGCGCCGCGGCCACGCGGTCACCCTGCTTGAAGCCTCCGGCCATCTCGGCGGGCAGGTGCTCATCGCCGCAAAGGCAATGCCCTACCGCGACGAGTTCGCCAACAGCGTGCGCTTCCTCGAGGCACAGGTCAGGAAGCTCGGCGTCGAGGTGCGCCTGAACGAGCGCGCCTCTGCCGACAGCGCCAGGGCGTTCGGGGCCGATGCCATCATCGTTGCGACCGGGTCACGCCCCGGACGCCCCGCCATCCCCGGTGCCGATGCACCGCATGTGCATACCGTGCACGACGCCATCGGAGGCCGCGTCAAGGGCAAGCGCGTGGTGGTGGTCGACTCAGGGGAGTCCGACTGGAAGTGCCTGACCACGGCCGAAGGACTGGCCGCCGCCGGCCACGCTGTAAGCATAGTCTCGCCGGTGCCCATCGGCACCGAGATGGATACCTTCTCCAAGCCGCCGATGATGCGGCGGCTGCGCGCGGCGGGCATCCAGTCCATCGAATACCACATGGCCAGCGCCGTCGAGCCGGGACGCCTGCAGGTCCGCGAGGGCCTCACCGGCGCAACCCGCTGGGTCGAGGCGGATGCTGTAGTGATGTCCTGGTACGGTGTTGCCGACAACGAAGTCGCGACGCAGTTGCGCGCGATCGAAGGGCTCGACGTGCATGTGGCCGGCGACTGCCTGGCGCCGCGCCGCGCCATCGATGCAATCTGGGACGGCTTCCGCATAGGCGTTGCCATCTGAAGACGCCGGGCGCTGCCACCGGCGGCGCCCAGCCCTGCCTCGCCGTTAGCGAAGCGCGGACCGTCCAAATGCCGCGCCCGGCACGTCGTGGTCAAATTAATAATGACAATTCAACGAGTAGCTATCTATATCTATTGTCATCGCGAGATTATTCTTGACATAACTATCCGCCCTGGAGTGCCATCTCCGGCAGTGTATGATCAGGGCTGACGCGCCCGGCGCCCGCAAGCGACTGGCAGAAGCCCGGCGCGGCCCGCACCCACTGGAATGGCATTGAGCTCCCCGACAGCCCGGCAGGACCTGCAATTCTCCGCTTCCGAACACCCCTTCCGCTGGGCGATCCTCGCCGGCCTGTGGCTGCTGTATTTCTGCTTCGGTATCACCACCACATCCCTCGCCCCGTTGGTCCAACCGATCACCCGTGACCTGGGCATCAGTCACTCGGCGATGGGCGCCGTGCTCGGTGCCTGGCCGCTGGTCTATATCGCCGCGGCGATTCCCAGTGGCGCCCTGATGGACAGGCTTGGACCACGGCGCACGCTATTCCTGGCCATGCTGGTGATTTCGCTCTCCGCGGTGCTTCGGGGCATGGCCGAAACCCACCTGGCGCTGTTCATCGCCGTGGCTACATTCGGGTTGGGTGGACCGCTGGTGTCCATCGGCGCACCCAAGCTGGTGTCGTTGTGGTTTGAAGGCAAGGAACGCGGGCTGGCCATGGGCATCTACATCACGGGACCTTCCCTCGGCGCGGTGGCCGCACTGTCGATGACAAACAGCGTCTTCATGCCCTTCTTCGACGGCGACTGGCGTCGCGTCCTGTCTGCATACGCGCTGCTCACCCTGGCCGCTGCGCTGGTTTGGCTTGCCGTCAGCGGCTACCCTGCCTCCCGGGCAATGGAGAAAAAAGTCGCATCGGAACCACGGGTGGGGCAACTCGAGGTTTTCGCCAAACTCATCGCGCAACGCCCGGTTCAACTCATCATGGCGATGAGTGTTTGCATGTTCTTCGTTACCCACGGCCTCGCCAACTGGCTGGCGGAAATTCTCCGCGCCGGCGGCATGACGGCCGCAGCGGCCGGCTACTGGGCCTCCATACCGATGGTAATCGGGATTGCCAGCGCATTGCTCATTCCCCGCCTCGCGACTCCATCGCGGCGGACCGCTATCCTCGCAGGCTTGATCGTCACTGCGGGTGCAGCCACGCTTCTCCTGCAGTCCGACAGCGGCCCGCTGCTGGCGATTGCGCTGGTCTGCCACGGCATCGTGCGGGGCGCGATGACGACGGTAACGGTACTGTTGCTGATGGAGACGCCCGGCGTCGGTTCGCGCCACACCGGTGCGGCCAGCGGGCTGTTCTTTTCGGCAGCGGAAATGGGCGGGGTGCTGGGTCCCCTGAGCATTGGCGTCCTGCATGACGCCAGCGGAAATTTCGCAAGTGCGCTGTTCGCGCTGACGGCGGCCTGCGCCTTGCTGCTAGTTCTGCTGGGCCTGCTTCACAGGACAGGAAAGCAATAGCGCCGCGCCTGGATGATATGCGGCGCGTCGATCATTACACCATTGACGACGAAGACGCCAGCGGTGCTGCCTGCTGCCTCCCTGCCCGCGGCGTGCAGGATCGAGGTTGCCCACGCCGGTTCCTTCCCGGTCGGGGCGAACGCGCGATGCGCGCCAGCCACCTGCCTCGGCGCAAGGATCTGCTTGCCATGAAATTTACGCCACGCCCAAAAAGCGGGCGTCGATTTCGGATGATTCGAGATCACGGTATTTCAGATAGGGGTTGTCGAGCGCGGCGAAACTGCCGGCGTCAACACACACTATGGCGTCGCGCGGGGCTTGCCTGGAAAGCGAGCGAACCACATCGGCGAAACCGACTCCCTCTGGCTGCGGCGACAACGTTGACCAGCTTGCAGTGCGCTGGTGCTCGGCGCCCAATTTCTCCAGCCACGGCCCCCACGAGGGCTTCCCCAGCGGTCGTTGCACGGGCGTCAGCACAGCGGTCAACGCCATGGTGTTGCAGACGATTCCGAGTCTCGGTGCAAAGTGTAGTCCGATCGGATGCGCATCCGGATAACCGTGCACCACCGGCAGTTGCGGCTGCGGCAGCTGCGGAAAGATCTATCCCTGGCTGGTGATGTCGCCGATGCGCGTCCCAAAGGCAAGCATCAGGTCGGTATCGTGAAACGCGTCGAGTTGAATCTGGGGGTTGTCCAGGCCGATGTCTCCCACCAACAGCGGATGGTCGTCGGGAAACAGGTCGTGCCTGCGAAAGGAAGCAGCAACCGGAATCCGCCAGGTCTCGGCGAATGCCAGCAGCGCCTCACGACCGCCCGATCCTTCAAAGATCTCCCCGGCAATGATCCGGCGTCGTTCGGCCGCTTCGATCGGAGCCCGCACCTCCTCGAGAACTTTCGTTGTAGGCTGCGTCGGATCATGCTGGCGCGCCGTCCACTGGTGCAGCGTCGTGGGCTGTTGCCGGACGTCATCGGGAACCACCAGCACCACGGGACCCGGGGTGCCTGGCGTCGCAATGCGCGCAGCCTTAAAGGCCGTTTCGGCGAGCCGCGGCGGGGCAGTCGCCTCCAACACCCGTTCGTCATCGGCGCATACATCTTCTGGCAATCGATCTCCTGGAATGCCTCCCAGCGCAGGAAGTTGCTGCGAACCTGGCCCACGACCAGGCTCATTGGAATGGCACCTTGCTGCGCCGTGTGCACGGCGATTGCCGCATTGGTTGCGCCGGACCTCCCGGCTTACCATGACCACCGCGGACGCCCGGTCAGGCGGCCATCCGCACAGGACATGAGTCCCGCACCGGATTCATGGCGGCAGGTCACGGCGCTCAGGCTGGGGAAATCGTTCAGTGCATCGAGCAGTCCCAAGCAGCTCT
>VGIE01000283.1 GCA_016867955.1 Betaproteobacteria bacterium | reverse complement strand
GGCCAACGCTCAGTACGTTCTGGCGTGCGATGCCGCCCGCTGCCAAATCGCTCCCCTCGGCCCGTCGGTCGATTTCCTGCAGCGATCCCGGCGCGCAGTCCGCCGCCGCAGCACCAAAAACGCCTTCGATCAGTGTTCGCGAATCCTCTGGCATCGTCCACCCGCCACGATCCTGGAGCAGTCTCGCGGTCAACCACAGTTTGCCGTGGTGCGGATAGACGGTCGCCGCTCCGGGGTACATGGCGCGATACCAATTTGCCCCCGCATTCGCCGTCGCCGCAGGCATCATGACCTCCAGCGTCGGTTGACCCGTACGTTCGGAGCGGCGGTGGCGCCACAACCGACCGGCGCGTTGAATGAGCGAATCAATCGGCGCCAGGTCCGTGACCATGGCGTCGAAATCGAGATCGAGCGATTGTTCGACCACCTGGGTCGCAATCAGGATCGCGGCACGGCGATCCGAGGGCGCACTATCGCGCCCGAATCGACCTCGGACTTGGTCTTCGATCGCGAGGCGATCGGCCAGCGCAAATCGGGCATGGAACAATAGGCGACTGCCCGGCGGGACCTCATTCCGCAGCGACGTAAAGGCAGCGATCGCGTCGTCCACAGTGTTGCGGAGCCAGCAGACGCAGCGCCCGGCTCTGGCATGGGCAAGAACCCGCTCACGGGCGTCGTCGGGTGACGTCACCCGAATGACCGCAACCGTCCGACGCGTTGCCGGCCACGCTGCGATCGGCGACTCACATGCCGCACCGTCGTCCTGCCAGTGCGTCACTAAAGGAAAAGGCGTCGAAGCGGGGGACGCTGGCGACCGCGCAGGCCGGGCGGCATCGCCACCAGTCAGCGACGAAGCGAAGCATTCGATCAACTCGCTGCGCCGCTCGGCGCTGAGGGTTGCAGACAGAAGGATAGCGCTACCCCCCAGCGCCGCGTGAAAGCGCAGCAGCGCGTCCACCTCCCTGCCGACATAGGCGTCGTATTCGTGCACTTCGTCGAGGATAAGGACGCGCCGGGCCAGACCAGCCAGGCGCAGCGACTGGAATCGGCTCGGCAGCACGCCGAGCACAGCTTGATCGATCGTCATGATGCCGACGTCGGCCTGCGGTGCGCGACGATTATCCTCGGCGATCCAGGCGGCGCAAGCGGTCGACGCCGTTTCATACTCGTTGCCATCCGCAGGGCCCGCCGCGGTCAGCACGCTCTTGGTAAACCCCTCGAATAGATCACGCCGGCTGTGGCTCAGCACCAGCGAGACCTGCTCACCATCAAAGAGCCGGCGATAGAAACGTGCGAACCGCTCATACATGGCGTTGGCGGTGGCCATGGTAGGCAACGCAACCATGATTCCGTCGGCCTGACCCTGGCGCATCAGCCGGTGTGCAAGCAAAAGCGCCGCCTCGGTCTTGCCTGCACCCGTCAGGTCTTCGATAATCGTCAGCGAAGGTCCCCGTCCGAGCGGCATCTGTGCGACAAACCGCTGCAGCGGCGTCGGCGACAGCGGCGTCGCCCGGTCCCCTGACAAGTCGCGCAAAGTCAGGTGCGGCGAAGGCGGTGCGGGAATGACACCGGCGTGGCGAATTGCCTCTCGGGCGCGCGGCACGGAAAAGTGCCGCCAGTACTCGGCCAATCGGTAGTCGGGCGCGGTGTAGGGGAACCAATCCTGGTTTGAACCGACCCAATCGCACAAGACGCCAAGGCCGGCCACCAACCAGGAACCCTTTGCCGCTCGTTCCTGTTGGGGCAAGTCGCCGGCTTCCATCGGATCTGGGGTCAGCAGCGGCAACAGTTCACCCACAAAGGAGCGCATGGCGGCTTCATCCGCGGGGCAAAACAGCTGCGCTCGGTGGCGCTGACTAGACTCGTCGCCCGGCATGCCATGATGACCGGTCACGGCGCGGATCCATGCGTCGAGATTGCGTTGCAACCGACTGCCCGACGTTGGCTGCGCGAGGACGCCACGCACGATCAGGTCATCGAACAAGAAATCGCGAGCGGCCAAATACCCGGCCGCATCATGTCCGGTGTAACGGAAACGTTCGAACCCGGGTCCGTACAGCGCCTGGTGCCGCTCAGGTACCAGCGCTTGGAACGTATGAGAAAACTTGCCGAGATCGTGCAGGGCCAGGCACACCACCAGCCAGCGCCGCGCCATCGCCTCGTTCAGCCCTGTCGCCGCGACGAGGCGACGCGACAGGCTCTTATCTAGTTCGAGAAGTGCCGCGCCGACAGCAGCCACATCCAGCGCGTGATACGGCAAGGGATGCCAACTCGGCCCACCGTTCGGTTCCTGCGGTCGTGCCTTACCCCAGTATTGCAGCATGTCTGTAGTCACTTGTCCCTCCGCGTTCCGCCCCTATCTGCGGCGTCTCCCGTGGTCCCGCGCTTGTCGGGTCCAGTTCCCTTCTTTGCGTACATTCCAACGACGCGACCCACCTCGCCACTGCTGACGCCCCAGCGATTGTCTCCCGATCGAATCGAACCAATTGTGCGTCCGGGGTCGCGGAGAGCCAGCACTCGCGTGCAGTTGGTTGTGTATTTGTTGATCGCAACCATTAACTCAGTGACTTCGATCTGACACAGAGGTGGAAGTATTGGTACCTTGGATCTCCCGAGCATGAGCTCTAGCACTTCGCGCGGGGTCGGTGTCTTGACTTACCGAGGATCAGGACGAATCCCGTGTGACCGATCGAGGCACGGCTGTCGTCCGTTCGATGAGACGTGCAAACCCGGTGGCGATGCGCTGTTCGCGGTCGAGGCGCGAGAGGCGACGCCAGTCGACGGCAAGCGCCAGGGCATCGCCTTCCTTCCAGCGGCAGCTGCGTGGGAGGCGCAAGTCGATCAGGTGGGCGAGGAACATAAAGGCGCAAATGAGCTTTCCTTCGTGGGGTAGCTTGGGACCGTTGCCCACCAGTTCAGCCTGGAAAGAACACAGCTGGGCATAGTCGCGAACCCAAGCAATGTCCGCATAAACCCGAGCCTGTTCAGGGGTCTCGGGCCCGATGACGACCGCCTTGTATTGGAACGGATCGATGACGATGTCGTCGGGATGGGGCAGGAGCACCGGAGGGGAAAGCCCTCGGTGCCGGTGGTCGGCGAGTCGTTCTTCCCCCTGGCGCCTCAACGCCACCAACCGCGCGTACCGCTCAGCCTCGATCTCGACCAATTCTCTCTCGGCCTGTCTCGCGAGTTCGAGAACGTATTTCTGAGAGAGACGTTTGCCCTTGATGGCTTCGGTTAGAAGTGAACGAGACGCCGCCTGTAGTGCCGACATCTCGATCAACTGGCCATTTTCTCGCAGCGTCACCAGGCGGTAGAGCTCCTTCTCCAGAAGGCCCTCGGAAAGCATGTCGGAGAACCGTGGCGCCCGTGGTTTCGGCACGCGCGGCCGGCCGCGGGGATTGCCCTATTGCCCCTTGACGAAGCGGGTGTGCTTGGGCGGCTTGCCGTAGCCCACCTCGTAGCTCTTATCCCCGGTGAGCCGCTTGGGCCCACTTATGTCCGCGTCAGGCCCTTGCCTGACGCCCGACCGCGGGTAGCTGCGATCCACGGTCATGCGAGCGGCCCTGCCATTCGCGGATCAGCCGCGTACCAGCGATCGGCTTCCAGAGCAGTTTGGTGGGCGGATGAGAAGCTCGAAAAACGAGGTCTCCACGCCGTGAAGAGGGACTAGCGGAAGCCGGCCAGAGAATCCTCGGGCCAGGTGGGCAGGATCTGAGCGGAATTGCCTCTCACTGCCGCGAACGGAGAACGTCCTACCTGAGTAAGGCCCGGATATGACGCGATATTTTCTCGCCAGCAAATGGACCGGCTAGGAAACATGAACTAGGTGGCGGAGGGGACGAACCCGAAATCCAACGGTCTCTGGGCATGCCGGCCGCCTGTGAAAGTCCCGCGCCGGTGAGACAAAATTCACCCTCTTCGACGGATCAACCC
>VGIE01000282.1 GCA_016867955.1 Betaproteobacteria bacterium | reverse complement strand
CGCGCGACGCCGTGCAGCAGCTGCTTGCGCGGGATCCGAAGAGCGAATCCTGAACACCTGCGCCGGGATGGTTGCCGGGTCACTATTTACTGACAAAATAAAAATATATTCTCGCCAATTATACCTATAGAACAGGAATACTGACAGGATCCTTTGGCGACATGCGCCGTCGCGGTGCCGCCGGGCGGCACCGCGACGCGTCAGGCGCCGCCGGCGAACCCCGCCTGTCGCCAGGCTTCGTACACCACGATGGCGACGGCATTGGAGAGGTTCAGGCTGCGGCTGCCAGCCAGCATGGGCAGTCGCAATCGCAGCGGCCCGGGAAACTCCGCAAGCACCGGCTCGGGCAGTCCGCGCGTCTCCGGCCCGAAGACGAACACATCCTGCGGGGAGAGGCGTAGGTCGGCATAGCAATGTGTTCCGCGCGTCGTGACAGCGAGCAGGCGGCGGCCGGCGAAGTGCGCCCGGCAGGCGCGCCAGTCATCGTGGACGATGGCATCCTCCATGCCGCCGTAGTCCAGTCCGGCGCGCCGCGCCGCGCGGTCCGACAGGCGAAACCCCAGCGGGCGCACCAGGTGCAGGCGGCTGCCCGTGTTGGCGGCAAGACGCAGGATGTTGCCCGTGTTGGGCGGAATCTCGGGCTCGTAGAGGACGATGTCGAACATGGCCCGATAATGCCGGCAATTGCGCCGGCGTGGCGAATCGCGCGCGCCGGAACGCGTGGCGAGTGAATGGTGCAGCGCTCAGGCACTGGCGTGCAGGAGGTGGGCTTCGCCTTTTCTCCAGCCGGGGGATCCATCGCGCGGCCAGGTGCGCGCCACCACCCAGCACTCGACGTGACGCGCGCCGGCACCCTTCAGCGCTCGGGCGAGTTCGTCGAGCGTGGTGCCCGAGGTCATGACATCGTCCACGACGGCGACGCTGCGGCCGGCGAGTTGCGGCCGGCACGCGAATGCGCCCCGGACATTGGTGCGCCTCATCCTCAGCGGCAGATCAGCCTGCGCAGGCGTGTCACGCACGCGCAACGCGAGGTCGCGCGCGAAGGGCAAGGCGAGGGCGCCGGCCACGCGGCGACCGATTTCGGCAGCGGGATTGAAGCCCCGGGTGGCCAGGCGACGCGGATGCAGGGGCATGGGCATGACCAGATCGATGTCGGCGCTCGGCTTGGCTTGCTGCCGCGACGTCGCCAGGTGCCCGGCCAGCAGGTCGGCTAGCAGAGCGGCAACGGGAAGCCTGGCACCATACTTGAGCGAGAGGATCAGTCGGTCGGCGGGGAAGGCGTAGCGCAGCGCGGCATGCGTGGCGTGAAACTGTGGCGGGCGTCTCAGGCAGCGCCCGCATTCCGCGCCGGAGTTGCCGGGCATGGCGCAGCGCGGACAGCGTGCGCCCAGGGCGGGGAGCTCGCTGCGGCAGGGGGAGCACAGCAGCGCCTGCCCGCTCGCTGCCCCGCAAAGGGCGCAGTCCTGTTCGAGGACAAGCCTTGTCAGCCCCAGCAGCGGCCGCAGCCCGGCGCGGCACTTGTCAAATATATTAGAAGTGTACATTTGACAGCAGGCCTGTCTGGCAACGATGCTCCCCGTGCTGGCGGGCGCTTTGCGGCCGTACTGCGCCCTGCGAGAGGCATAGGGAACCCTTGGGTAACTTCAGGAGCACCATGATTCGATTGACTATTCTTCTCATGAGTTGTTGCGTCGGGGCGGCCCATGCGGCAGCCAACACGGCAATCGTCCCCGAAACCATCCGCATCGCCTTCATCGACCCCTTGAGCGGCCCGTTTGCCAACGCCGGTGAATCCAGCCTGCGGCACTTTCGCTCTGCCATCGACGTCATCAACGATCGAGCCGCCGGCGGCGTGGACGCGAAGGTGGACGGCAAGGCGGGCGCTTCCCGCGCGGGCGGCCGTGCAGCCTACCGTTTCGAGATCACCGGCTTCGACAACAAGGCCTCCGCGCAGGATGCCCTGACGCAATTGCGGCTCGCCATTGACCAGGGCTACCGCATCATCGTGCAGGGGCAGAGTTCTGCGGCGGCCACGGCGTTGTCGGATGCCATCGGCAAGCACAATGCGCGCGAGCCGGCGCGTCCGGTGCTGTTCCTCAACTACGCGGCGCTCGACCCGGACCTCACCAACAGCCTATGCTCGTTCTGGCATTTCCGCTTCGATGCCAACTCGGACATGCGCGTCGAGGCCCTGGCCAGCGTGCTTGAAAAATCCGCCGCGGTGAAATCCGTCTACGTGATCGGGCAGAACTATTCCTTCGGGCAGCAGGTGTCGCGCGCCGCGCGCGAGGTGCTGGGTCGCCGGCGCCCGGACATCCGCATCGTCGGCGACGAACTGCATCCGCTGGGGCAGGTGAAGGACTTCGCGCCCTACGTGGCGAAGATCCGCGCGTCCGGCGCGGATACCGTGATCACCGGGAACTGGGGCAACGACCTCGCCTTGCTGGTGAAGGCGGCGCGCGAGGCGGCGCTCGACGTGAATTTCTACACCTTCTTTGCCGGCTCGCTCGGCGCGGTGAGCGCGATCGGCGAGGCGGGCGCCGGCCGGGTCAAGCAGGTCAACGAATGGCACGCCAATGTGCCCTCGCGCGAGGCAGAGGAGTATGCGCGGCGCTACAAGGCAAAGTGGGGCGAGGACCTGTTCTTCTACCGCATCCAGACGCTGATCGGCATGCTGGCCGAGGCGGTGAGGAAGGCGGGTTCCGCCGAACCGGCGAAGCTGGCGTTCGCCCTGGAGGGGATGCGCTATCGCACGCCTCTCGGCGAGGTCGAGATGCGCGCGGCCGACCACCAGCTGCTGCAGCCGCTTTTCGTGTCGACACTGGCGCGTACCGCCGCGCGTGGTGGTGACAAGACGGTGCGCCATGATGTCGAAGGCACCGGGCTCGGATTCAGCACCGATGCGCGCATCGAACCCTGGGTCACGGCACTGCCCACGTCCTGCCAGATGAAGCGCCCGACCGGCCGCTGAGCGTTTCCCGGGAGGTCGTTTCGCAACTTCCGCAATGGCCCCCATGCACGGGAGATCGGGGGCCGCGGTTGCGCAACCATGTTTCGCAGTGGTGCCCTTGATCGGGACTGACTTCCGGGGGCGTCGGAAGGCATTGGCGTCGGGCTCACTGAACAGGGCGCGCGGGAGCGGCGCGTTCGCACCAGCATACTCTGCGCCCTGTCGTTTTATCCGGTGCCCGGCGGCCGCAGTGCGGCCGCTACAATGACGGGCATGCCCGACACCCCGGCCGATACTCCTGCAGACGTTCACGGCATCGATGTCAGGGCGGCGCGGCGGCGTTTCGAGCGCGCCGCGGCCAGCGCCCCGGGCACAGATGCCCTGGCACGTGAGGTCGAGCGCCGCATGGCCGAGCGGCTGGATCTGGTCCGCATCGAGCCGCGCCGTATCCTCGATGCCGGATGCGGGACCGGCGGCTGCTGCGCCGTCCTTCGCAAGCGCTATCCGGAGGCTCTGGTCGTGGGCGTGGACAGCGCGCAGGCGGTGCTCGCGCTGGATGCACCGGGGTCGCTGGCTGCGCGCGCCTGGCGCAGGATTGCCGGCACCGGGCGGGCCTCGGTGTGTGCCGACCTCGCTGCGTTGCCGTTCGCAGGCGCCTGTTTTTCGTTGGCGTGGTCGAACCTGGCGCTTCCCTGGACGCCAGATCCGATGTCCGCTTTCGCCGAGCTGCGCCGCGTGCTGGAGCGTGGCGGGCTGCTGATGTTCTCCAGCTACGGGCCCGACACCCTCAAGGAGCTGCGCGCCGCATTTGCGGCAGCGGATGCCCATTCGCACGTCCATCGCTTCATCGACATGCACGACCTCGGTGACATGCTGGTAGCCAGCGGTTTCGAAACCCCGGTGATGGATATGGAACTGTTGACCCTGACCTACGCGGATTTCGACTCACTGGCGCGAGACCTGCGGCTGTCGGGCCAATCCAATGTGGCCGTT
>VGIE01000281.1 GCA_016867955.1 Betaproteobacteria bacterium | reverse complement strand
CTCGTCGATGATGGCGGTGGCGCCGGTGTTGGTGGCGCGCAGCATGTAGCGACCGGTCTCGATGGCGCGCAGGCGCGAGATCTGCAGGTGCTGGTCGGGCGCCAGCGAATCGCCGAACCAGGCAACGTTGCTGGCATTGACGAGCAGCGTGGCTGCGGGCAGCTGGCGCGCGATCTCTGCGCTGAAGGCGTCTTCGTAGCAGATGTTGACGGCGACGCGCAGATTGGCGCCGAATTCCATCGGCCGTTGGTCCGTCGCGCCGCGCGTGAAATCCGACAGTGGGATGCGCAGGATGCCGAGCACCCAGCCGAAGCCGGGCGGTATGAACTCCCCAAAGGGCACGAGGTGCGTCTTGGCGTAGGCCTGTCGCGGCGCCGTGCCCAGGCTCACCACGCTGTTGGTGTAGCCCGCCGTGGTTGCCGCGCCGCTTGTGCCGCTTGACCCGCTTGTGCCGCTCGCGCCCGGCTTGTCCATGACATGGCGGCGCGGCGCGCCGAGCAGGATGTTGCCGCGTCGCTCGCGCGCCAGCTGCTCGAGCGAGGCGAGGTAGTCCGGGGGCACGAGATCGAGGAAGCGCGGCAGCGCGGTCTCCGGCAGCACGGTGAGTTCGGCCGAGCCCGCGGCGACCAGGCGCCGGTAGGTGTCCAGAGTGGATTCGAAGCGGCCCGGTTCGAACTTGAGGCTTTGCGGCACATTGCCCTGCGCGAGGGCGACGCTGACTGGCGGGCCGGCGGGCGTGGTCCAAGCGACCTGCCTGAGCGCAAGGCCGGCGGCGTACAGCGCGACGAAGGCCGCAATCGCCAGGGCGCGCCGGCGGCGTTCCGGCAGGCCGATGACGGTGACGACGAGGCCGGCGGCCAGCATGGTGGCGAAGCTCACGCCGTGGACGCCTGCCAGCGGCGCAAACCCCGCGAGCGGCGAGTCGGCCTGCGCGTAGCCCAGCGCCAGCCAGGGAAAGCCGGTGAACAGCCAGCCCCGCACCCACTCGCCCAGCGTCCACAGCGCCGGCACCAGCATCAGCGCGAGCGCGACTTTGCCGATCTGCCACCGCGCCCGCAGCCAGCCGCGCAGGAAACCCACGCCCGCCGGATACAGCGCGAGGATGGCGCAGAACAGCAGCGTGGCGATGGCGGCCAGGGGCGCCGGCATCATGCCGATGTCGTGCAGGCTGACGTAGACCCAGGACACGCCGGTGCCGAAATGCGCGAGGCCGAAGGCAAACCCGATCATGGCCGCCTGCGCGGGCGTGTCGGTGCGCTGCCACAGCAGCATCAGCACCGAGGGTGCGAGCACCGCCAGCGCGGAGATGCCGGGCGGCGCGAAGCCGGCAACGGCGGCGGCGCCGGTCAGCGCGGCGACCAGCAGGCGCACCGGCAGGTTTTGTCGCGCGGGCGCTGAAGGGTCCGGCATTGACGGCGGCGGCGCCAGCGAAGCCGGGGTACCGGCCGGCCGGCTCAAGTCCGGCCCGGCAGCTGCTGCACCTTCAGCACATGCAGGCGCCTGCTGTCGGCGCGCAGCACCTGGAAGCGCAGCTCGCCCATGGTCACCGCCTCGCCGCGCTTGGGCAGCCGCCCGAAGCGATGGATCACCAGGCCGCCGACGGTGTCGAACTCGTCGTCGGGGAACTCGGTGCCGAAGGCGGTGTTGAAGTCGGCGATCTCGGTCTGCGCCTTGACGCGCCAGGCGCCGGACTCCTCCTTGACGATGTCCTCCTCGGAGTCGTCGTAGTCGTGCTCGTCCTCGATGTCGCCGACGATCTGCTCGAGCACGTCCTCGATGGTCACCAGGCCGGCCACGCCGCCGTATTCGTCGACCACGATGGCCATGTGGTTGCGGTTGGTGCGGAACTCGCGCAGCAGAACGTTGAGCGGCTTGGACTCGGGCACGAAGATTGCCGGGCGCAGCATGTCGCGAACGTTGAATTCTTCCTCGCCGGCGTAGTAGCGCAGCAGGTCCTTGGCGAGCAGCACGCCGACGACATTGTCGCGGTCGCCGTCGATCACCGGGAAGCGCGAGTGCGCGGTGGCGATGACCAGCGGGATGAAGCGGTCGGGGGTCTCGCTGATGTCGATGACGTCCATCTGCGGGCGCGGCACCATGATGTCGCGCACGCGCATCTCCGAGACCTGTATCACGCCCTCGATCATCGTCAGCGCATCGGCGTCGAGCAGGTTGTGCTCGTGCGCCGAGTGCAGCAACTCGACCAGCTGCTCGCGGTCCTCCGGCTCGCGCAGCAGCAGCGCGGAGAGCCGTTCCATCAGTGTCGGTTTGCGGGGTTCGCTCATGGGTTGCGGTCAGCGCGTCTGCTCATCAAGGTCGGATCGCGCGACGAATCTTCCCTGCAGGGGCCCGGGGCAAAAGGGTCGGGAAAGCCCAGCTGCGCGAGGATGCGCCGTTCGCGGCGTTCCATGCGTGCGGCCGGCGCATCCTCCCCGTGATCGTGGCCCTGCAGATGGAGCAGGCCGTGTACCAGCAGGTGGGCGTAATGCACTGCCGGCGGCTTGCCCTGGGCGTGCGCCTCGGCGCGCACGACCGGCGCGCACAGCACGAGGTCGCCGCACACGCGGCGCCCGCCACCCGCGGCATTGCCCCCATCCCCATACGCGAAGGACAGCACATTGGTGGCGTAGTCCCTGCCGCGGAACTCGCGGTTGAGGCGCCGTGACTCGGTCGCGTCAACCACGCGCACGGTGATCTCGGCCGGGGCCTCGAGCGCGGCCCGCGCCCAGCGGCGCAGCGTTGCAACGGGCGGCACGCTGCGACTGCGCGCAGGGTTCTGCAGGACAAGGTCCAGGCCGTGGGCCGCCGCGACCCGGCGGCGCGCGCGCGGCGGCCGTTGTCCGGATCGAGGTCGAAGTGTCATCGGCTGCGGCATTTCACCCGGGGGCACGGCCGCGCTCATAGGCGTCGACGATGCGCTGCACCAGCGGGTGGCGCACCACGTCCTCGGAGAAGAAGGTCGAGAAGGCGATGCCGCGCACGCCTTCGAGCAGGTCGCGCGCCTCGACCAGCCCGCACTTGGCGCCGCGCGGCAGGTCCACCTGCGTGATGTCGCCGGTGATCACGGTCTTGGAGCCAAAGCCCATGCGCGTGAGGAACATCTTCATCTGTTCGGGCGTGGTGTTCTGTGCCTCGTCGAGGATGATAAAGGAATGGTTCAGGGTGCGGCCGCGCATGTAGGCCAGCGGCGCCAGCTCGATGGCGCTGCGCTCGAGCATCTTCTGCACCTTGTCGTAGCCCATGAGATCGTAGAGCGCGTCGTACAAGGGCCTCAGGTAGGGATCCACCTTCTGCGCCAGGTCGCCGGGCAGGAAGCCGAGGCGCTCGCCGGCCTCCACCGCCGGGCGCACCAGCACGATGCGCTTCACGGCGTCGCGCTCCAGCGCGTCGACGGCGCAGGCCACTGCAAGGTAGGTCTTGCCGGTGCCGGCCGGCCCGATGGCGAAGGTGATGTCGTGCTCGAGCACGTTGCGGATGTAATCGCGCTGGCGCGCCGTGCGCCCGCGCAGGTCGGCGCGCCGGGTCGACAGCGTCGGGCCTTCGTCCAGGCTGTCGCCGCGGTTGCCGTGGCTGCCCCGGGCCTCGACCAGTCCGAGCTGCACGTCGTCGATGGACAATTCGCGTCCGGCCTGGGCGTAGAAGCGCGTCAGCAGCTCGGCGGCGCGTGCGGCGCGCTCCTTGGCGCCCGCCACGCTGAAGCGCTCGCCGCGCCGCATGATGGTGACCTCGAGCGCGGTCTCCAGCTGTCTGAGGTTTTCATCCATGACGCCGCACAGGTTGGCGAGGCGCTGGTTGTCCACCGGGGCAAAATCGACTTCGACCGGGCGTGCCTTCAATCAGTCTCCTTCCGGCAACGCGAAAGCGGTGTCGCGCGCTGGCAGATGGCGGTTTCCCGCGAGGGCGCCGCGCAGCGTGTGCGCGCGCGCCTCGGTGATGGTGAGGTCGGCAAAGCGGCCG
>VGIE01000280.1 GCA_016867955.1 Betaproteobacteria bacterium | reverse complement strand
CGACGAGGCCGCCATGTTGTCCGACCGCATCGGCGTGATGTCCGCGCGGCCCGGCCGCTTCATCGACATCGTCGAAACCGGGTGGCCGCGCGAGCGCGACAGCCGCATCGCCAGCGACCCGGCCTTCGGCAAGGTGACGGCGCGCCTGTGGGACCGGCTGCGCGGCGAGTCGATGAAGGCCATGGAAGGAGAAAAGGCGCGATGATCCGCAACAGCACGTTCATCCGCGTGCTGCTGATCGTGGCCGTGGTGGTGGCGCTGGAGGTGCTGTGCCGCTACGGCTTCATCGGTCGCCTCACCATGGTCCCGCCGTCGCAGATGGTGACCAAGCTCGCCTCGCTGATGGGCGGCGACCGCTTCTGGGGGCAGGTCCTGTCCAGCGTGCGCAACATCCTGGTTGCCGCCTTCCTTGCGCTAGTCGTCGGCTTCATCGGCGGCGTGATCCTGCATGCCCTGCCGCGACTGCGGCGCGCGCTCGAACCGGTGATGGTGAGCTACTACGCGTTGCCGTTCTTCGTCTTCTACCCGCTCGCCATCGTGATTTTCGGCATGAACAACATCCCCATCATCCTCATGGGGTTCCTGTATGCGCTGATCGCTATGGTGACCAACACCATCAGCGGCATCGACCGCATCCCGCCAGTGCTGTCCAAGGTCAGCGACACCTTCCGGCTGGGGCCCGTGCGCTCGGCGCTGCTGATCAAGCTGCCGGCTGCGGCACCCTACCTGTTCACCGGCGCAAAGCTGGCGCTGGGCTATTCGATTGCCGGGGTGATCGGTTCCGAGTTCATCCTGTCCGGCGCCGGGCTCGGCTATTCGATCTCGTTCGCCTACAATGATTTCGACAATCCGAGCATGTACGCCATGCTGCTGTTCGTCATCGCGCTGGTGACCGTGCTGCTGACGCTGCTGAACTCGGCCGAAAAGCGCCTGCATTACGATGCCGCCTCCGGCAAGGTGGCCGGCGTGACCGGCATTCCGGCAGCCGGCATGCTGGTGCGCGTCGCCGAGGGCATCGCGGTAACGCTGGCCATCCTCGGCGCGTGGCAGCTGGTGCACAACTACGGTGGCAACGAAGTGCTGACGTCGCCCGCCGACACGGTCAGGCGCCTGATGGCACTGCTGGATTCGGACAGCTTCCACGGCCACATGCAGGAAACGCTGCGCGCGCTGTGGGTATCCCTGCTCATCTCCTGCATCGGCGGTGCCGCGATCGGCATCGTTCTCGGCGCCAACCGGCGTCTGGGCGAAATCATCGAACCGCTGATCGTCACCTTTCAGGCGATACCCAAGGTCACGCTCTACCCGGTCATCCTGCTGCTGTTCGGCCTCGGCTTCACCGCCAAGGTCGCCTTTGGCGCGATGCACGGCCTGGTACCCATGTCGCTGATCACGCTGAACGCCATCCGCTCGCTCAACCCGTCGCTGCGGCGGACGGCGCGGGCATTCCGGCTCACCCGCGCACAGATGTTCGGCACCGTCTTCATCCCCGCGACCGTTCCCGAGATCGTCACTGCCATGCGCCTGAGCTTTTCGGTGACCTTCCTCGGCGTGATGGTGGGCGAGATGTTCGCCTCCAAGCGGGGGCTGGGATTCATGGTCATGAACGGCATCAGCATCAACGATGTCGCCACCATGATGGCCATCACCCTGCTGATCGGCCTGTTCGCTGTCGTCGCCAACGGCATCCTGCTCGCGATCGACAACCGCCTGCACTGGCGCTGAGACAACAGCATTCGGCTAGCGACCGACCTGCTGCCGATTGCGGTCGGAACGGGGATGGTCCTCGGCGCGATCGGGGACCTGGGCCGCATGCAGGCGGCGAACGCGAGGGGACGCATCCCCTCGCGTGATCAGGTCGCCATTACTTGCCCTTGCGGCAGCCCAACGCCGTCGCCGTCTGGTAATACGTGAGTCCCGGGCCGCACTCGAGCTTGTTTTCCGGCAGCTTCGAAGCGCAGGCGAACGCGCCGGTTTTCTTGTCCACCGATTTCGCCTGCAACTGCCAGCCGTCCGGGCAGTTCGGAGCCAGGGGAGTCGCCGTGGCAGCTTTCGCGGCCGGCGCGGCCTTGGCGCCTCCCGGAACCACGATGTTCACAACCCCCGACGCCTCGCCATTGCAGCCGAGCGTTGTCTTCACGCGCTGGCCCTTCACCTTCACGGTATACGTGCCCGGCTTCGTGAACGTGTGCTCCATCACGCGCGGCAGCAACCCTTCCGAGCGGTTCAGGACGCGCGTGTCGGGGCTGTCGCCATCGGCGTAATCGACCCAGAAGCCGCAGTTGTCCTTGTCATCCGAGCTGCCGCCGATGGTGAACTTGACCGTCGCCTTGCCCCCCTCCAGGGTCACCGATGGGCTGGCGGGTTCGATCTTTTCGATCTTGGCGGTGGCCATGGCGCCAGTGGCCAGCGCACAACCGAGGAAGAACGCGACTGCTGCAGCGGAACGTGTTTTCATGAAAGGGGCTCTCTTGAGGGCGGGCATGGCGAAATTCTGCAACCCAAACCCCGGCGCGGGCAATGATCCATGTCAATTCGCCGCGCATTCCGTCACAACGCGCGTCCGACAGACCCGGCGGGATCCTTCAATCCATGCGCGTGTCGAGCCCTTCCGAGGCCACTTCTGCGGCGCGCAGCAGCGCCCGCGCCTTGATCGCGGTCTCGTTCCACTCGGAGGCGGGCACTGAATCGGCCACGATCCCCGCGGCCGCCTGCACGTGCAGATCGCCGTCCTTGATGACGCCGGTGCGGATGGCGATCGCGAGGTCCATGTCACCGTGATAGCCGAGGTAACCGCAGGCGCCGGCGTACACGCCGCGCTTCACCGGCTCCAGCTCGTCGATGATCTCCATGGCGCGCACCTTGGGCGTGCCGGTGACGGTGCCGGCCGGGAATGTCGCCTTGAGCACCTCCATGGCGTCCAGCCCGTCCTGCAGTTCGCCCTCGACGTTGGAGACGATGTGCATCACATGCGAGTAGCGCTCGATCACCATGTTCTCGGTCACCTTCACCGAGCCCGTCTTCGCAATCCGGCCGACGTCGTTGCGGCCGAGGTCGATCAGCATGACGTGCTCGGCGCGTTCCTTGGGGTCGGCCAGCAGCTCCGCGGCCAGCGCCGCGTCCTCCGCCGGGGTGGCGCCGCGCTGGCGCGTGCCGGCGATGGGTCGCAGCGTCACCTTGCCCGCCTCCAGCCGCACCAGGATCTCCGGCGAGGCGCCGACGATCTGGAAGTCGCCGAAATCGAAGAAGTACATGTAGGGCGAAGGATTGAGCGTGCGCAGCGAGCGGTACAGCGACAGCGGATCGCCGTCGAACCTGCGCGACAGGCGCTGCGAGATCTGCACCTGCATGATGTCGCCGTCGAAGATGTACTGCTTGCAGCGTGCCACCGCCTTGAGGAATGCCTCCTCGCCGATGCCCGAGCGCGGTGCATGCGCCCCGCCCGGTCCGTGCTCGGGAATCTGCACCGGACGGCGCAGTCCTGAGAGCAGTTCGGACAGGCGCGCGCGGGCGCGCTGCAGCGCCCCCGCCGTGCCGGGGTCGGCATAGACGACGAAATACAGCTTGCCGGCGAGATTGTCGAACACCGCAATCTCCTCCGATTGCAGCAGCAGGATGTCGGGCGTGCCGATGGGGTCCGGCTTTTGCGGGCGCCTGGCCAGCTTGGCCTCGATGTAGCGCACGATGTCGTAGCCGAAGCTGCCGACCAGGCCGCCGGCAAAGCGCGGCAGGCCCGCCAGCGGCGCGGCGCGGAAACGCGCCATGTAGCCGCGGATGAAATCCAGCGGATTGTCCCCGGACTCCTCGATCACCTTGCCGTTGTCGAGCACCTGCGTCCGGTTGCCGCGGACCACGATGTGCACGCGGCTGGGCAGCCCGATGAAGGAATAGCGCCCGAAGCGCTCGCCGCCCACCACCGACTCGAGAAGGTAGCTGCCGGGCTGGTTGGCGAGCTTGA
>VGIE01000279.1 GCA_016867955.1 Betaproteobacteria bacterium | reverse complement strand
CGGCCTTGTCGGCGCGCGCGAGATTGGTGTCGTGCTGGGCGCCGGCAATGAAGCCCCTGGCAAGCAGTTCGGCCGAGCGGCGCAGGTTGGCGCGCGAATCGCGCTCCTCGGCGAGGCCTTGCTCGAGATTGGCGCGCGCCACGTTGACCTGCGCCTCGGCCTGCTCCAGGGTCGCGCGCACGTCGCGGCTCTCCAGCCTGGCGATGATCTCGTTGGCCTTCACGCGGCTGCCTTCGAGCACGCCCAGCCACTCCAGCCGTCCCTGGCCCTTGGAGGACAGCGCCGCATTGCGCTGCGGCACGACATAACCCGAGGCGTTGAGCACGGTGTAGTTCTGCGCGGGCCAGGCGTTGACGACGCTGACGGTTTCCACGGCCGGAGGAGCGGAGAGGCGCCGTTCGGCAAGGATGCCCGCGGCAATGAGCAGAATGATGACAAGCACGACACGCAGCCAGCGACGACGCGATCCTGGCGATGCGCCCGCAGGGCCGCGGTCGATGCGCAGCTTGGAGAGATCAGGTGAGGACATCGCGGGTGGATTCCTGTCGCTCGATGGCCCGGTCGGCAGCCGGGCGGCGGCCGTTCAGTCGGGCTTGCCGGCGCGCAACGCGGCGATCGCCTCGCCGAAGGCAGTCATCGCCTCTGTCGGGTTGCTCACCGTGACACGCAGGTCGTGCAGCAACCCGTTGCCGAGGCCGTAGATCCATCCGTGCACGGCGAGCGGCTGGTCGCGTGACCAGGCATCCTGCACGATGGTGGTCTGGCAGACATTGTTCACCTGTTCGATCACGTTCAGCTCGCAAAGCCGGTCGACCTGCTCGCGTTCATGCGGCAGCTGGTCCACCAGTGACTGGTGCTGGCGGCGCACGTCCTGCACATGGCGCAACCAGTTGTCGGACAGGCCGACGCGATCGCGGCGCAGTGCGGCCCGCACGCCGGAGCAGCCGTAGTGGCCGCAGACGATGATGTGGCGCACCTTGAGCACATCGACGGCGAATTGCATCACGGACAGGCAGTTGAGGTCCGTGTGGACGATCACGTTGGCGACATTGCGATGGACGAAGAGTTCGCCCGGCAGGAGGCCGACGATCTCGTTGGCGGGCACGCGGCTGTCCGAGCAGCCGATCCAGAGGAATTCCGGCGACTGCTGTACGGACAGGCGCTTGAAGAAATCCGGATCCTGCCTGAGGACGCGGTCGGCCCAGTGCCTGTTGTTGTCGAACAGCTTCTTCAGTGAGCGCATGGCGTGCCTTCGGAGGACAAGGGATGGCGAAATGTGCGTTGGGTGGTGCCGGCGGGCCGGGCGGGCGCAGGGTGCGCCGATTGCGTTGCCCTGACTCCCGGGGGCGGCGTGAGCATTTGCGGGCCGACGTCGCGGCCGAAGGTGATTATTGCATAGCGCAGGCGCTGGCGGACGGGGCCGGCCATAATCGCGCGGCCAGGATGGCGGGCGGAGGGCTCCAGTGGCGGAAAGAAGGGGTTCAGGCATCCGATCGGGGCGCAGAACGCATTGTCGGTGGCGCGAACATGCCTCCAGTCGCACGCGGGGTTACGGGCAGGGAGAAGCATGCGGAAGTGGCTGTGGGCGGCGCCGAATGCCTTTCTCGGCGGATACGCGCATGCACAGGGTGCTGATGTTGCGCTGTCGACCCAGGTGTCCGGTGCCGTGACCTGCGCCGCAGGCAGCGGCCACTGGGCAGAGGGTGGTGTGTTCAGCCGGCACCGGGCAGCAGGCGCTCGACCGATTGGGCCCGAACGACAAAGGCAGGAATGGGTTGTTTACCCGGGTATTCCTGCAGGAAATGCAGGAGCCCGGGGTCAGCATCGGCAAGAACATCCGCTATGGCCGCACCTAGGTTGTCAACCTCGCAAACACCGTTGGATGCGAGCAGGTGCCGGCGATCTACGACCAGGCGGTGGGAGAGTTCTGCCTGTCCAAGTAGCCTGGCAGGCGTGTTGCGCGCGTCTCAAGGGCTCACCTGCTCCCCCCATTCTGCCAGCGCGTCCGCGACCGCGTCGGGTCGTTCGCCCATCATGTTGTGACCGGTGCCGGGCAACGTCGCAACCCGGGTGCTTGTCTGCGCCAGCAGCGCGGCCGCCAGCGCCTGCGCGTTGCGTGGCGGCGTCATGCGGTCCTTTTCGCCGAGCAGCAGCAGCGCCGGACAGCGCAGTCGCGCCGCGCTCGTGAAGCCTTCGGCATAGGTGTTGCACGCCAGCAGGTCGGTGTGCAGCGTTCCGGGACGCTGGCTCTGAATGCAGGCGAGGTTGGCAGCCATCGCGGCAGCCTGTGCAGGTGGGGTTCCTCCTTCGCCCGCGCGCGGCATGGCGTGCGACCACGCATTGACCATGGCCTGCGCGCCGGGCTCGTCGTCGATCGCGGCCTGCAGCAGCGCCGCGGACACGGCGAGCGGGAAGGCCGTGGCGAGCAGCGCCGTGCCGGCGATGCGTGGCGTCCCGCCGGCGGCGGCGTGCAGGCCGACTTCGCCCGCGGCATGCAGCGCCACCATGGCGCCCATGCTATGGCCGACCAGCAGGAGCGTGCCGCTGCGGGCCGCGGGGTGCATCGCGCTGCCGGCATTCACGGGTTGCGGCACGTCGGCGCATCGCATGACCCAGCGCGCCATGGCCGGTATGTCCGGCAGCGCAGCACCGCCGGTTGCGCCATGGCCTGGCAGGTCCGGCGCGATCAGGCCAAAGCCGCGCGCGGCCAGGCGCCGCATCGTCGGCAGCCAGGCCCTGCTGTCGAGTCCGGCCCCGTGGATGAGGAGCAGCGTCGGCCGGCCAGGCAGCGGCGCCAGCCGGAAGGCATAGGCCGAGTGGCTATCGAGGGTGAGGTCCATGGGGAGGGGCCCCGCGCCGGTTGTCGCAGGGCTGGTTCACGGATTGGCGTTCAGTCGATGAACGTGTCCACGCGCGCGATGAGGGAGGTCGGCAGGGTGATGCCCAGGACCCGCAGGGTCCTGGCATTGATCGCCAACTCGTAGGTGTCCGACTGCACGGCGGCCATGCCCTGCGGACGCTCACCGCGGAGGATGCGATCGACATAGGTTGTCGCGATGCGGTGGTTATTGGCGATGTCGGGCGAATAGCTCATGAGGCCGCCCGCATCGACGAAGCCCCGGAACGACTGCACGGCGGGGAGTCCCAGTTTTGCAGTGAACTAGGCAATGCGGCGGCGGAAGCTGTTGTACAGCGCGTCGGCACCCGCAACCAGCGCCCGCGGTCGCTGCCGCGCGATGCTGCCGAGCGCCCGCTCCAGATGGCCGAGATCGCTGGCATCGTAGCGCAGCACGCGCACGGACAGGCGCGCCGCCAACTCCTGTGTTTGCTGCCATGCTCTGGCGTGAAACGGATTGGTCGGATTGACCAGGACCGCCACCGGCATTGCCCGTGGCACGGCCTCGACCATCAGTTGCAGGCTCTCCGACATGAGCGCAACCGATCTCACGGCCACGCCGGTGATGTTGCCACCGGGGTTCTCGAGGCTGGCGATCAGGCCCTGTTCGACGGGATCCGCCACGGTCGCCATGACGATGGGTACGCGGGTGGTGGCCGCCCGCGCCGCGTGCAATGCCTGCGATCCGGCCATGACCAGGATATCGGGTTTGCCGCGCAGCACGTCGGCCATGATTGTCGGGAGCCGCTCGAGCCGGCCTTCGGCCCAGCGCGCGTCGACGACGATATTATGCTTCGAGTGGGTCGAGTACCCGAGCGCCGCCAACCCGCTGAGAAAGGCGTGGTAATACGAGGCGTGGGTCTCGAGCGAGCCGTTGAGGACGAGGGCGACGCGGGGAACGTCGCTATATTTGACTGTGCAACAAGCCACTGCGGCGTCGCGATCGACGCAAGCAATCTGAGAAGCAATGTTCGCCGGCGCGGCATCCTGATTCTGCACACTGCGGGTACAGGGGTTCAATCTGCGCCGCATCCGGGCGAATGTCAACACTGCGCCCGCGCCCCCCG
>VGIE01000278.1 GCA_016867955.1 Betaproteobacteria bacterium | reverse complement strand
CGCCACCACCCTCCCGCCGGCCACGTCGATGGCAAAGCCGGCGCACACCGCGGAAATGTCCTGATCGAAGCGCTTGGCCACCTTGTAGCTCGCCACCAACCGCATCGACGCGGTGGCACCCACCGCAGGCAGCGGAATGCGCACCGCGCTTACGAATTCGCCGGGCCGCAGGTCCTTCTTCTGGTAGCCGAGATAGAACGCCTCGAGCGGAAGCGTGCGCAGGGCATCGCCGCGCCGCAGCACCAGGGTGGCCCCGAGTGCGATCAGCGCCGGCATGGTGTCCCCGATCGGCGAGCCGTTGGCGAGATTGCCGCACAAGGTGCCGGAATTGCGGATCGGCGGCGAGGCGAAGCGATTGGCCAGTTCGGCAAGCGTGGGATAGCGCCTGATGATCGCCGCATAGGCGGCCTCGAGGTTCACCGCGGCGCCGATCTCGAGTTCGCCATCGGTCGTGCACACCCGGGCGAGATCCGCCGCCTCCCCGATGTAGATGATGCGTGGCAACTCGCGCATTTGCTTGGTCACCCACAGCCCGATGTCCGTGCCGCCGGCAAGGATCAGTGCCTCTGGATGGGCGAGATACAGGCTTGCGAGTTCCGCCGCCGAGCGCGGCGCATGAAAGCCTTCCTGTAGTTCGGCCCCCGGCGAAGATTGCGTTTCACGCTGTTCGCGCAGCCTGAGAAGCGTGGCCCGGCGAGCGGGCGACTGCGCATCGGCGCGGCTCCACGCCCGCGGCTCCGGGTAGTCACGCGCGCGGCAGCCTGCCTCGACGATCGGCCGGTAGCCCGTGCAGCGACACAGGTTGCCGGCCAGCGCGTCCACCACGGCAGCGCGGCTGGGTGCGGCGTCCTGCAGGTAAAGCGCGAACAAGGACATCACGAAGCCCGGCGTGCAGAAGCCGCATTGGGATGCATGACAGTCCACCATGGCTTGTTGCACCGGGTGCAGGCTGCCGTCCGCCGCAGCAAGGCTCTCGACGGTGACCACCTCGCGCCCATCGAGAGTGGGCATGAAACGAATGCATGAATTGACCGCGCGATATTCGATGCGGTCCTCGCAAAGCTCGCCAACCACCACGGTGCAGGCGCCGCAGTCGCCTTCGGCACACCCCTCCTTGGTGCCTGCGCGGCCCAGGTCCTCGCGCAAGTGCTGCAACAGCGTGCGCGCGGGTGGCTGCCCGCCGCCCTCAACGACCTTGCCATCGAGCATGAAGCGCACTGCGAAGGTCTTCTCTTTGAGGCGGGTCATGCTGCGCCGAAGCTCCCTTGAGTTTGCATTGCCGAACGCACTTCGTCGTTAACGCGTCCGTGCCCCACGGTACCTTATCCGGCAACCGCCGGGTGAAAACCCGCAAGCTACATGCCATTGGGCTGGCGGTGCAAAGGGCCCGATCCCCCGGCCATCGGGGAAGGAGGCACGGGACTGGCAACGAGTTTCGCACCATGTGGGCGCGGCGTGCAACATGCCCACGCACCCGGGACGCCAGGACATGCACAGGATGCGCGAACGAATGCCAAGGAAGAATCGCTGCAGCAGGCTGCCTTTGCGAAGACGAGGAGCGCTCAGGCCCTGGCCCTCTCCCTCAGCCGACCTTGTAATAGCTCCGGTACCACTCGACGAAGCGCGCCACGCCGGTCTCAACGGAGGTGGCGGGGCGGAAGCCGGTGGCACGCTCGAGCGCGCTGACGTCGGCGACGGTTGCGCGCACGTCGCCCGTCTGCATGGGCTTCATGTCGAGCTGCGCCTTGCGCCCGAGGCACTGCTCCAGCACCTCTATGTAACGCAGCAACTGCACCGGGCTGTTGTTGCCGATGTTGAAGAGGCGGAAAGGCGCCTGACTGGTGGCGGGCGAGGTGATCACGCCGCCGGCCGCCGGCGGACGATCGATGGCGCGCACCACGCCCTCGACGATGTCGTCGACGTAGGTGAAGTCGCGCACCATGTCACCGTTGTTGAACACCGGCACGGGTTCGCCAGCGAGGATCCAGCGGGTGAACTTGAAGAGGGCCATGTCCGGCCGTCCCCATGGGCCGTAGACGGTGAAAAAGCGCAGGCCGGTCGCAGGCAGCGCGAACAGATGGCTGTAGGTGTGTGCCATCAGTTCGTTAGCGCGCTTGGTCGCGGCGTACAGCGACATCGGATGGTCGACCGGATCGTCTTCGCAGAACGGGATCTTGTGGTTGGTTCCGTACACCGAACTCGACGAGGCATAGACCAGGTGTTTGACCCTGCCGTGGCGGCAGCCTTCCAGCACGTTGCCGAAGCCCACCAGGTTGGAGTCGACATACGCCTGGGGGTGGTCGATCGAATAGCGTACGCCGGCCTGCGCTGCAAGGTGCGCCACGGTATCGAATTTTCCCTCCACAAACAGCTTCGGCATCGCCGTCCGGTCGGCGACATCCCCCCGCTCGAAGCGGAAACCGGCTTTGCCGGAAAGCCGCGCGAGGCGCGCCTGCTTGAGCGAGACGTCGTAGTAGTCGTTCAGGTTGTCCAGGCCGGTGACGGTATCGCCGCGCGCCAGCAGGCGCGTGCACAGATGGAAGCCGATGAAGCCGGCGGCGCCGGTGACGAGTACATTCATGATGTGATTACGTCTGTGCAGACAAAATCCGAGTGTATTTATACTCTAAATTGATCATAATCAACGAGCCGGCCGTGGCGCGCCGATGGCACTGCGCCCGGCGCGGCCCGGCACCACTCAATGCCCGGTCAGTTCGCGCACGCCGGCGATGGACAGCACGCCCGCGGCGATGAGCAGCACCTGGTGCAACGTGGACTTCAGCTCCACGCGCCGGTGCAGCCCCTGGATCAGGTCGGCTACCGCCACGTAGATCATGCTGGCCGCAGTCAGCGCCAGCGCCGGATTGATCCAGCTTTGCACCCCTGCAGCCAGAAATACGCCAGCAGCCCTCCCACGAGCATGGCCAGGCTCACCAGCAGGTTGTAGACATAAGCCTTGGCCTTGCTGTAACCGGAGTGCAGCAGGATGACGAAGTCGCCAATCTCCTGAGGAATCTCGTGAGCGATGACCGCCGCCGCGGTGACGATGCCGAGCTGGGTACTCTCGAGGAACGCCGCGGCGATCAGAATGCCGTCGACGAAGTTGTGGAAGCCGTCTCCCACCAGGATCAGCAGGCCGCTGTGGCCGTGGTCGCCGCCGCCATGGTGGTGACCATGGCCGGCGTGGGCGTGCGCCGCGCTTCCGGCGGACGCGGCCGGCTGCTCCCACGCCTCGTGCGAGTGCGAGTGCCGCCAGAGTACCAGCTTCTCGAGAACGAAAAACGCGAGGATGCCGCCCAGCAGCGTGACCGCGACGCCGCGCGGGTCGCCATGCTTGAAGGCATGCGGCAGGATCTCGAGGAAGGCCGCGCCCAGCAGCGCGCCAACGGCGAAGCTGACCAGCGACGGTATCCAGTTGGCGCGCGCGGACAGCGCGAACAGCGCGGCGAGCGTCACGCTGACGATGCCGCCGCCGACACTGAACAGGACGATCCAGCCGAGGGTACTCATGGTCCTGGGGCACCTGACCGGATGATCATCGGGTCACCTGAAGCAGGGGAGTTCGAGGGGAGCATCCCCTCGTGAGTGCCACGCACGTTCATTGCTCCTCCATCCACACCAGGCTCGCCATGCGGCCGGTGATGCCGTCGCGCCGGTAGGAAAAATACCGCGCGGCCTCGCTGTAGGTGCAGGCCTCGCCGCCCGCGACCGTTTCCACCCCAACCCCGGCGAGGCGCTGACGCGCCAGCGCATACAGGTCGGCGAGGAACTTTCCGTCCGACCTCGGCACGAACGCCTGCGCAGCGGCCGCGTCCCCGCGAACGAAGGCATCAACGACGTCAACGCCAACCTCGTAGGCCTGCGGGCCGATCGCTGGCCCGAGCCAGGCGAGGATATCGGCCGCGGGTACCGCCATGGCGCGCACGGCGCTCTCCAGCACGCCGGCGGCCAGTCCGCGCTAGCCGGTTTGCGCCGC
>VGIE01000277.1 GCA_016867955.1 Betaproteobacteria bacterium | reverse complement strand
CTGCGGGCTGACGCCCAGTGTCAGCGCCGCCGTTTCATTGTCCCGGACCGCGCGCATCATCAGGCCGAAGCGGCTGTCCTTGTAGAGCCTGGCGGCCATGATGAAGAGGCAGGCGAAGATGAGCGCGAGCGTGACATCGGTTGCGCGCGGCACGCCATAGAAGGCCTGGTTGCCGCGGGTGAAATCGCGCGCCGCCGCCAGCACAGAATAGACGACGATGAGAAAGCCCAGGGTGGCGATCGCGGCGGACGCACCGTTGAGACGGGCAATCGGCAGACCCGACACGGCCGCCAGCGCAAGGCCCGCGAGGAAGACGAATCCCAGCGCCAGGGGAACCGCGAGTTCATGGCCTGCGAGCCACGCCGGTAGATTGGGCAGCGCCGTGCGCTGCAGGGCCGTCGGCATGGTGAGCCATGCCGAAACATAGGCGCCCACCGCCATGAAGGCGGTATGGCCGAAGGAGACCACGCCCGAATTGCCGCTGAAGATCTGGAAGGTCAGCACAGCGCACAGGTTGACGCAATAGAGCGTCATCAGCCGCTGGCCAGAGAGCCCCAGGCCGAGCGCCACCGCGGCCGTGACGGCGCAGACGAGCGCCGCAAGCGACGCCGCTTCCAGGGACGGCTTCAGCAATGGGTGGAAACCCTTCATCTCCGCGCGTTTCACCCCTGTGGGCTTCAAGGCAGCCCTGCCCAACGGGCGGAAAGTTCAACAGAGCGGTATTGTCATGTCAACAGAATTTCGATAATCGAAGCGGCAGCAGCGGAATGAAAGTTTCCGTTCAGGGCCAAGCGCCGTCAGTCCCGGAGTCATGCCTTGGATATCACACAAGAGCTTTTGGGCGCGCAGGATCCGCCCCCCGTCGGCGAGGAGCGTCTGGGCAGCGCAAGCCCGTTCCTGCTGATCGCCGATCATGCCGGCAACACGGTGCCGGAGAGGCTGAATGGCCTTGGCATCCCGCCCGCGGAACTGAACCGTCACATCGGAATCGACATCGGCATTCATGGAGTCTCGCATCGGCTAGCCAGGCTGCTGGATGCCCCCTACATCTACCAGCGCTATTCCCGCCTGGTCATCGACTGCAACCGGCCGCCCGGACATCCGACATCCATCGCGCCGGTGAGCGATGGAACGCGCGTTCCCGCCAATCATGCTGTGTCCGCGGCTGAGGCAGCGCTGCGCGAGCGGGAGGTCTTCTGGCCGTACCAGAATGCGATCGCCGGGCAGATCGCGCGGATGCGGCTTTCCGGCAGGGCCCCCGCCGTCATCGCCATGCACAGCTTCACGCCACGGCACGGCGATTATCCGGCGCCGCGGCCGTGGCACATCGGGGTGCTCTTCAACCGCGACTACCGGCTTGCGCGGCCGCTGATCGCCCTGCTCGAGGCGGAAGGCGATCTGACGGTCGGCATTAACCAGCCCTACGCCGTCGACGACAATGGCGATTACGCCGTTCCCGTCCATTGCGAGAAAGGCGGGCTTGTGCATGTCGAACTCGAGATCAGGCAGGATCTCATCTCCGATGGTGAAGGCCAATCACAGTGGGCCGGGCGCCTGGCGCGCCTGCTGCCGCTGGCGCTCGCGGCGGCTGGAGCGGCGCCCGTTGCGGCGGTGACGGGATAAGGGCCGTGGAGAAACAGCGCTTTCTCTTCCTGGGCCATCAGGATCTCTCCGGGATCCTGCGCGGCAGATCGGTGCCCGAGGAGCGCCGCGAGATGGCGTTGGCGCACGGGCTTCCCTGGGTGCCGGGGAATTACTCGATCGGCCCGACCAACGTTATCCCGGCGGACAATCCCTTCGGCCAGCAGGGAGAAATCAGGCTCCTGCCCGATCAGGCAGCGATGCTGGCGCTACCCGCTTATGGCGGGAAGCCGGCCTTTGACGTGGTGCTCTGCGAGGCGCGCCGGCATGATGGCGCGCCCTGGCCCTACTGCCCGAGGGCGGCGCTGAAGTCCGCAATCGGCCGTCTCGAGGCAGAGGCTGGCCTGACCATGAAGGTCGGGTTCGAGCATGAGTTTTCGGTCAAGGGCCTCAATCAGGTGGCGCACGCCGCCTATTCGGTTGCGTCCGGCCGCGCCATATCGGTGCTGGCCGACAATGTCCTTCAGACGCTCGCAGGCTCCGGCATCCGGCTCGAACAGTTCCAGGCCGAATACGGCACCGATCAGTTCGAGATCTCCTCCATCCCGGCCGACCCCCTCACCGCCGCGGACCGCGTGGTGCTGACGCAGGAAGCCATCCGCGACGGCGCGCGCCAGCTTGGCCTGCATGCGAGCTTCATTCCGAAGCCCGCTGCGAACGTGGCCGGCAATGGCGTGCATATTCACTTCAGCCTCTACCGGGGCGGCCAGCCCGTGACCGCCGCGCAGGACTGGCTGACGGACACCTCCGCGCCCTTCGTGCAGGGCATTCTGGATCACTCCGAGTCGGTGGTGCCATTCACCTGCCTTTCGGCAAATTCCTACCTGCGGCTGCGCCCCAACAGCTGGGTCGGCGCCTATGTTTGCGCCGGCCTCAGGAATCGCGAAGCGATGATCCGCGTGGTGCCTCGCGCGCCCGATGCCAATGGCGGCAACCCGCAGGCGTCGCTGGAGTATCGCGCCAGCGACGGCACCGCCAATGTGTATCTGGCGCTTGCCGCGCTGATCGGAGCCGGACTGGACGGGCTCAGGCAGCGGAAGACACCGCAGAACATCGCGGTCAATCCGCAGACCCTCGGGGAACAGGAACGCCAGCGCCTCGGGCTTCGCCTGCTGCCGCAATCCCTGCCGGAGGCTTTGCAGGCGTTTGATGCCAAGGCGGCGTCGGCCTGGCTCGGAGCGGATATCATCGAAGCCTACTTCTCCTGCCGCCGCGAGGATGTGCGCCAGTTCTGCAACAATGCAAGCGACGAAGAAGCGGCGAACGCCCTGCAACGCATCTACTGAGCCGGCCTGTGCCTACCGCAAATCGAATCTGACTCGCCAATAGGCTGATATTGGGCAATGCTTCCTGGCGATGGCAGACATTCTCCGACTGATCTGGGGCGCGATTGCAGATTTCTTCCGGTCACGGGCTGATCTGCAAACGGAAATCGTCGCCTTGCGCCACCAGCTCAACGTGTTGCGCCGGAAGAGACCCGAAAGGCTGGTCCTTGCCAACACTGACCGGCTTCTCTTCGTTTGGCTGTATCGGCTGGCGCCGGGTATCCTGAATGCCTTGGCGATCGTCAAGCCTGAGACGGTGATCGGCTGGCATCGCCGGGGTTTTCGGGCGTTCTGGCGCTGGAAGTCCAGATCGAGGGCAGGGCGACCCAAGGCGCCCCCGGAAATCCGGACCCTCATCCGGGAGATGAGCATTGCCAACCCATTGTGGGGCGCACCCCGAATCCACGGAGAATTGCTCAAACTCGGTATCGATGTTGGTCAAACAACCGTCGCCAAGTACATGAACCGGACGGGAAAACCCCCTTCGCAGGGATGGAAGACATTTTTGCGGAACCACGCAGAAGGCATCATTGCCATGGATCTGTTCGTGGTACCGACGATCTCGTTCAAGCTGCTCTATGGACTTGTGATGATGAGCCACGACCGGCGAAAGATATTCCACCTGTCGGCCACAGCGCACCCGACAGCAGAATGGATCGCCCGTCAACTCACCGAAGCCGTCGGCTGGAACCGCGCACCACGCCATATCATTCGCGACCGGGACGGTGCCTATGGTGAGGTCTTCAAGCGCAGGCTCAGAGCAATGGGTATCCGGGATCATCCGACGGCTCCGCGATCACCCTGGCAGAATGGTTGCTGCGAACGTCTCATCGGCTCGATCCGGCGCGAGTGCCTCGATCATGTCCTGATCCTTGACGAGCGGCATCTCCGGAATGTGCTGCGGTCCTATGCCCACTATTACAATCAGGTCCGGACCCACCTCTCGCTCGGCAAGGACGCACCGGTCAGCCGCGCCGCGCAGTCGGTAGGGCGTATCCAGCCTATTCCAC
>VGIE01000276.1 GCA_016867955.1 Betaproteobacteria bacterium | reverse complement strand
GTGGGCTTGGCAACCTGCACCTCACCACGCTGCCGAGCTGGGGTGAGAGCGAGATGGCCACCCGGGCGGCGCAGCGCGCCTGAACTGGAACGCAAACAGACAACGATCAAGGGGGCGGCACATGTGGACGCAACAGGCAATCGAAGCCGCAGTCGAGGCGGCACGGTGGTGGTGAGGGGCGACGGGGCCGATCTGATCCTGGTCAAGGCAGATGCCGGACGCGGCCGCATCGAACTGAAGCTCGATGTGACCCACCTCAACTGCGACGACGGCACCTGCCTGCTGCCGGGCCGTCTGCTCGAGGGCATGATCACCGCAAAGCTGCAGGAGCATATCGAGGGCGAATTCGAGCTCAAGCTCGAGGATCCGCGAACGGAGTAGGCCGCAACCCACGTCAGTCCGCTTCGCGCGGCGAATGGTGTCAGTATTCGTGCTGTGAGGACAATACCGGTAACGATGTAACGTCCACGGTGTCAGTAATGTGCGAGGCGAATGCCAGCCACATCGCGGCGCTCGCCAGATCGTGGCCGGGCGCGGGCAACGGCCCTGTCCGGATGACCGGCTATGCGCCCGCGTTCCAGGCGAATGGCGCGCCCGCTATTCAACCTTGATGCCGGCCGCCCTGATGACGGGTCCCCAGCGCCTGCGCTCGGAGTTCTCGAAGTTCGCCATGTCCTGTGGCGATCCGGAACCCGGCTCCATGCCCAGTTCCAGGAAGCGCTTCTTGGTTTCGGGCAGCGCCAGGATCTTGTTCAGCTCGGCATTGATCAGGTTGACGGCCTCGCGCGGCGCGCCCCGCGGCATGTACATTGACACCCAGCCGACGAACTCGAAGTTCGGCACGCCCTGTTCGGCGACCGATTTCAGCCCGGGCATCAGGTCGCTCCCGCTGCTGCTGGTGATGGCCAGCGCCTTCAGGTTGCCGGAGTTCACGTGGGAGCGAAGCGAGGCGGCCGTTTCGATGGCCACGGTGACGCGCCCGGCGATGACGTCGCTCATGGCCGCTGCCGGCGCCTTGTAGGCGATGGCGAAGAGCTGGGCGCCGGTGGCGCCGTTGAACAGCTCGAACACCATGCGCGAGGTGGTGGTGGTGATGGCGGCATTGACTGAATTCGGTTTCGCCTTGGCCGCGGCGATGAGGTCGGCCAGCGAGTTGCCCGGGAAGCTGTTGGGAACGGCGATTGCGAAGGGCAGGCGGGCTACCAGGATCACGCTGTCGAAGTCCTTCTCGGGGTCGAACCCCAGGGACCCCGGCGGGTAGAGGAACTGGTTCATGGCGTTGACGCCGAGGCCGCCCATGACCAGGGTGTGGCCGTCATTGGGCGACTTGGCGCCCGCCGCCATGCCGATGTTGCCGGCTGCGCCGACGCGGTTCTCCACCACGAAGCGCTGGTTCAGGTTCTTCGACAGGATGTCGGCCAGGTAGCGCGTGACGACATCGGTGCCGGAGCCGGCACCGAATGCCACGATCATTTGCACCGGCTTGGCCGGGTACGCCTGCGCCAGCACCTGGCTGCAGGCGCCCATTGCCACGAACAGTGCCGCCAGAAAATTCTTGGCCAATCGCATGTCGCCTCCCCGATGCTCATTTTACCATTGAGGGGATACTCCCCTCACACTCGCTTACTTCGGGGGCCATTCCGGTCATGCCGAAATGGCCTATTCGTTTCCTGCCGCTGCGGGGATCCTGCGCGTGATGGGTCGTGAGTCGCCGAATGTGGTGAAGCCCGCCGAGTGGTAGCCGCCGAGGCCCCCGGCGACGAAGATCAGGAACTGCCAGGCGTGCGCCGCGTAACGCACGTGGCCATTTTCGATCTGGCCGTGGCCCGCCGCCTCCATCATCTTCACGCGGCGCGGACTGACGTACGACACCGGCACCTTGAGGTTCTCCAGCAGGAACTCGCGGATCTGCTGCTTGTTGAAGCGCGTCGCCAGCAGCCTGGCATGACCGGGCGACAGCATCAGCGCGTATTCGCCCAGCCCATAGAACGGAAACACGTTGTTGCCGCCCGAGCCCAGCATGCCGCCGCAGATGTTCTGCAGCAGCTCTTCGGCAGCCTGGCTCTCGGTGTCGACGATATTGAAGCAGCTCGCGGGCGTCATCAGCGTCACCGTGCTGTCGGTGGGACTGAAGCCGCGCTCCACGTGCAGCGGCTCCCACGGGCTTTCTTCCTCGTATTCCCCGGCGCACAGGGTGAAGCCGCCCGGGTTCTTCCACGTCCCCTTGCAGGTCACTTCGGGGATGCGCCCGGCGAGGTTGATCATGGCCAGGGAGAGCGCCCGCCCGATGGTGGCGTTGGCGCGCTTGTTCGGTCCCAGCACGCTCCACGAGCAGTTCACGTCGAGCGTGTTGCGCAGCGGGCCGTTGATGATGATCATCGGTACCGTGGGATTGGTTGTGGTGTTCACGCCGTAGAGCTCGTAGGCCGGGTCGGCAACCGCTTCCACGGCGGCCAGCACCACGGGGAAGTACTCCGGCCGGCAGCCCGCCATCACTGCGCAGACCGCGATCTTCTCGACTGTCGCCTCCAGCCGCGCCGGAGCGAGATTCGCGACGACTTCCCCGGGCTCGCGGTCCACCGTGGCGAGCATGCGGTCCACGCGCGCCGGCGTGGCCGGGATGACCGGCAGGCCGTCGGTCCAGCCCTTGTCGTAGGTGAACTCGAAAACCGCCTCGATGTCGTCGTCGACCTCGAAGACCTGGGCGCGGGCGTTCATGCGGGCTCCTTGATCAGCGCGGCGCGGCGATGGCGCGCAGAACGGACTTGGCGACGAGTTCGTGCACCTTCTGGTCGGCGATCTCGCGGATGGCCTCCGCGG
The DNA here is from genome assembly GCA_016867955.1 of Betaproteobacteria bacterium. Lineage (GTDB taxonomy): Bacteria > Pseudomonadota > Gammaproteobacteria > Burkholderiales > SG8-39 > CAIYPG01. Next base: position 1,164 of record VGIE01000276.1, on the reverse strand, counting down.
GCAGTGTCTCGAAGGGGTGCGGCACCACGATCATGGGCAGGTCCGGGTAGCCGAGTGCCTTGGCCGAGGCCTTGGCGAGGCTGACGAACTTCTCCGTCACCACGGCAACCGTGGGGATGCCGCGCAGCTGCATCTGGATGGTGTCGTGGATACACCACGACGTGCAGGACCCTCAGGCCGCGAGGCCGGATACGGCCCAGTCCACCTTGCCGGCCAGCGCGTCGTAGGTGCGGTCCCAGCTCACTGCATCGGAGCGGCCGCGGATGGACACCTTGCCCGCTGCCGTGCCGTCGCTGCCGGTGTAGAGCATGTCGATGCTCTTCACGCCGTATAGGTCGCGCAGCAGCTCGCCGATGCGCTCCATGAAGATATCGAAGCTCGGCCACTGCACGCGAAAGCCCACGCGCGAACCGCCGACGCCATCGAGCAGCGGCGCCAGGGGCTTGCCGCCGGGCGGCAGCGCGCCGACGGGGTCGAGAATCCTGATTTTGGCTTGCGTCATTGCGGGTCCTCCGCGCGTTGGATGCAGGGGATTGTAACGGCAGGGCGCGGAGGCTGCTCTGGGACGGGATGGAGGGCGATGGCGTCCATGGTTGCGAGGATCGAGCGGGCGTTCCTGACCGTGTCTGGAGATCATGCATGATTCGATTCGGCAGCTGTGAGGGCATCGCGCTACGGTGATGTGCCCCCTCCCAACGCTGCCATGAGGGAGTCAGTACGGTCCGTTTTCAAGGGAGAAGACGGGCAGGAATATGACGCGATTTGCGGGGCAGCAGATCATCGGGTTTCTCAACGAAGCGGAAGCCGGGATACCGGTCAAGGAACTGTGCAGGACGCATGGCTTCGGTGATGCGGCGTTCTGCGGCTGGCGCTCAGAGTCTGGCGGTCTGCAGGTCAACGAGGGCAGGCGGCTGCGGGAGCCGGAGTTCGGGAACGCCAAGTTGAAGAAGCGCCTGGCCGAGGCCCATCTGGACGTCGAGGCGCTGAAGGTCGCCTTCGGGGCAAAAACGCCAGCCCCACAGGCCAAGCGGCAGGCGGTTGAGCGGATGCGCCAGGGGCTGTCGATCTCGAAGTGCCGTGCCTGGGGGCTTGCGGGGCTTGCCCGAACGACGATGCGGCGTGAGGTGGCAGAGACGGCTCAGAACGAGGCGCTGAAGGTGCTCA
>VGIE01000275.1 GCA_016867955.1 Betaproteobacteria bacterium | reverse complement strand
GAAAGAGGCAATCCCCATGGCAACCCGCAAGAAGAAGGCACTCGATCTCAACGCCCTCAAGTTCGATACCGTGTTGCTGGATTTCAAGGCTGGCATCGCCACCGTCACGCTGAACCGGCCGAAGGCGCTGAACGCCATGAACGTCACCATGCGCGAGGAGCTGGGGGAGTGCTTCGAGCAGCTGCGCTACGACCCGCGCGTGCGTGCGGTGATCATCACCGGCGCCGGCAAGGACTTCTGCGTCGGCGGCGATGTCAACGATTTCAACGGCACCGACCACGAGGACCTGCACGACCTGATACGCCTCAAGAGCCATCGCTGGTTCGCGGCCGCGTGGAACCTACCGCAGCCGACCATCGCCGCGGTGAACGGGACTGCGGCGGGCGGAGGATGCAACCTGGCGCTGGCCTGCGATTACGTCATCGCCGCGCCCGAGGCGCGCATCGGCGAAACCTTCGTGCGCGTCGGCCTGGTGCCGGACCTCGGCGGGCTATTCATCCTGCCGCGCATCATCGGCATGCAGCGCGCCAAGCAGCTGTGCTTCGGCGGCAAGGTGCTCGATGCCGACGAGGCGCTGGCCATGGGCCTGTTCACCGAGGTGGTGCCGGCCGCGGAACTCATGGGACGGGCCAGGGCCATCGCGGCCCCGCTCGCCAAGGCACCGGCCAAGACCCTGGCCGCGATGAAGGCCGTGCTCAACAAGTCGTTCGAGTACTCGATGGACGACATGCTGCAGCTCGAGCTCTACGTGCAGTCCTTCATGTTCGCCACCGGCGACCACCGCGAGGCGCTCGACGCCTTCCTCAACCGCCGCGCGCCCAAGTTCAGGTAGGCGAACGGGCACGTGCAGGCGATACGGACAACCCCAAGACCAGGAGAACACGCATGGCGCGTTTCTACGAGGATTACCAGATCGGCGAAGTGCTGGTGCACCAGCCCTCGCGCACGGTGACGGAGAGCGACAACACGCTGTTCTGCGCCATCACCATGAACCCGCAGCCGCTGCACCTCGACTACGAGTTCGCCAAGACCACCATCCACGGCAAGCCGCTCGTCAACAGCATCTACACGCTGGGGCTGATCCTCGGCCTCTCGGTGCACGACACCACACTGGGTGCGACACTGGGCAACCTGGGCTTCGGCGAGATCGCCTTCCCCAAGCCGGTGTTCATTGGCGACACCCTCACGGCGGAAACCACCATCCGCAGCAAGCGCCTCTCCAAGAGCCGCCCTGGCACCGGCATCGTCGAATTCGAGCATCGCGCGCGTAATCAGAACGGCGTCATCGTTGCCCACTGCGTGCGCACCGGCATGGTGATGTGCCGGCCGCAGAAATGAACGCCGCCCTGCAGGGCGCAGAGGCCATCCGCAGCTGGCTGTGGGTACCGGCGGAATCCGAGCGCAAGATCGATAAGTCACGCGCCAGCGGCGGCGACGCCGTAATCCTCGACCTCGAGGACGGCACGGCGCCGGCCAACAAGGACATGGGCCGTTCCATCGCGCAGGCCGAACTGAAGAAGGGCGGTTTCGGCGCCTCGCAGCGCTGGGTGCGCGTCAATTCGCCCGCCGACGGCAATGCCTGGCACGACGACCTGCGCGCGGTGATGCCCGCGGCGCCCGACGGCATCGTCATCCCCAAGGTCAGCGACCCCGACCATGTGAAGTCGGTGCATGCCGCGATGGGTGCGTTTGCGACCTTGCACCGGGTCCCCATGCCGCAACTGGCCATCATCGTCACCGAGAACGCCTCGGGCGTGCTGCGCATGCGCGAGACCATGGCGGCGGTGCCCGCCGGGCCGCGGGGATTGGCGGCGGCGTTCTGGGGCTCGGAGGACCTCTCCGGCGACCTCGGCTCGATTTCGACGGTGGACGAAAAGGGCGAACTGCTCGACGTGTTCCGCGTTGCGCGCAGCCTGTTCCTGCTGGAGGCGCGTCATGCCGGGCTGCCGGCGGCGGACACGCCCTTTCTCGGCATCAAGGATCTGGAGGGCGTGAAGCGCCAGGCGCTCGCGGCGCATCGCACAGGCTTTTCCGGCATGCAGGCCATCCATCCCGACCACATTGCCATCATCAATGCAGCGTTCACGCCGACTGTTGAGGAAATCGCCGCTGCCGAACGCGTGCTGGCCGCCTTCGCGACCACCGGCGGTGGGGCCGTGCTGGTGAACGGCGCCATGGCCGATCCGCCGCACCTGCGCCGCGCACGCAAGGTTCTGGCGCGCGTGCGCAAGCGCTAGTCGGCCCCATGGCACCTTATTACCATGATTACATTATTTCATTCTGAACACACGTGGCACACATGAATTCTGAAACCGATAATAACTGGCAACTCGACACCGGCCGGAGATCGCCTTGAGCAGCCACGATCACGCGCCCGACCCGAACGCCCCGCCCGACACCGTCCTCGCCTTCGCGAGGCACGCGGCGGCGACGACGTATGCCGACTTGCCCCCCAACGCCATCACCGCAGCCAAGTGGTCCATCATGGACACCATTTCCTGCATGCTGGCCGGCAGCCGCGGGCCGTCCGCCCTTGCGCTGCTGGAGGTGGCGAAGTCCTGGGGCGGCACGCCCGAGAGCACCGTCACCGGCCACGACATCAAGTTGCCCTCCTACCTCGCCACCATGGTGAACTGCGGCATGGTGCACCAGCACGACTTCGACGACACCCATGACACCGCTGTCTGCCACCCGACCTCCGCCTCGCTCAACGCAGCGCTTTCCACAGCGGAGTCGCTGGGCGGCGTCGACGGCAGGACGCTGCTTACCGCCATCGCCATCGGCGTGGACATACAGTGCCGCCTGGCGGGCGCGCTGCGCGGCATGCTGTGGGACTACCACTGGGTGCGCGCGCCCATGGTGGGCATCTTCGGCGCGGCGGTGTCGGCGGGCAAGATCTACAAACTCGAAGGCATGCACAACGCCATGGGGCTGTCGCTGCCCCAGGTGGCCGGCACGCTGGAATCGGTGACCGGCGTGCGATCGGCCGTGCGCACCATGCGCGATGGCCTCATCTACAAGGACGCCATCCTCGCCGCCAAGCTGGCCTCGCGCGGCGTGCGCGGCGAGGACCGCGTGTTCGACGGCCCCTACGGCCTCTACGCCGCCTACTTCCGCAGCGACTACAACCGCGAGTTCCTGACCCACGAGCTCGGCCGGCGCTTCGAGGGCGCCGGCGTGTCGCTCAAGCCCTGGCCGTTCTGCCGCCATACCCACGGCACCCTCACCGCGCTGCTGGAAGTGCTGGAGGAAAACGCCGGCGCAGAGGTGAGGGACGTGCTGCTCTACGTGGGCAAGGGCAACGCGATCATCTGCCGCAAGCCCTGGCCCACAACCAGCATCGACGCGCTGTGCAACCTCGTCTTCGCCTGCAGCGTGGCCATGGTGCATCGCGCAGTGCCGCTGGAGGCGGTGGAGGCCGGCGCCCTCGACGCCCCCGCCGTGGTCGCCGCGGCGAAGAAAATCCGCTTCGAGGTCGAGGCGGCGATGGAGAAGTACGGCACCATCGAGCCCGGCCACGTGGTGGTCAGCTTCGCCGACGGCCGCAAGGTCGAGCGCTACGTCGACCGCGCCCTCGGCCACCCCACCAACCCGATGTCGATCCTGCGCATCCGTGCCAAGATGGAAAACTGCATGGGCTATGTGGGCCTGCCCGACGTGAAGAACCGCGCCCAGCAGCTCATCGACACGGTGATGGTGCTCGAGGACATGCAGGACGTGCGCGCGCTCGGCGACCTGATGCGGCACTGACAGCCCTGTGCTATACACCCACTGGTGGCTGATACCCGCATCGTGACATTGTGAATGCGAATGGTTATTGAGGAGAAGGAAATGGGGCGCCAGTACAAGGTGGTTGATGCCGACGGACATGTTTGCGAACCGCCGGACCTGTGGGTCCGCTACATCGCGCCGGGGTTCCGCGATCGGGCTCCACAACTGGTCAAGTGCCCCGACGGGGAAGAGCGGCTCAACATCGATGGTAAGACGGGCGGACAAGG
>VGIE01000274.1 GCA_016867955.1 Betaproteobacteria bacterium | reverse complement strand
TCAAGTGAATAGCATTTACACAGCGGGCTAAAAAGGGAGACGAAAATGCTGAGAAGGCTTCTGTTTGGTGTAGCACTCGCTGCCGGACTGTCGGCGCAAGCTTCTGCAGAAACGATCACCATTCTGATGGAAGGTGTTCCGGATACCGAGTACGTCAAGACCCTGGTTCCGGAGTTCACCAAGGAAACGGGGATCGATGTCAATCTCGAGGTGGTAAACTACGCCGAGATGCACACAAAGCTGGTACCCCAGTTGGTGTCGGGCAAGGGTAGCTACTCCGCCCTCGTCGTGGACTTTTACTGGGTCGGCGAGTTCACCAAGGCCGGCTGGCTGCTTCCGCTCGACGAGCGTATCGCCGCTGACAAGTTCGACACTTCGGTCTATGTGCCCAAGATGATGGATCTTGTCGGCAAGGTCGACGGCGTCACGTACATGCTCCCCTTCTACAATTACGCGATGGGCCTTCTCTACCGGAAGGACTTGCTCGCTGACCCCAAGAACCAGGCCGACTTCAAGGCCAAGTATGGCATGGACCTCGGTGTGCCCAAGACCTGGGACGAATACCTGAAGCAGGTCGAGTTCTTCACCAAGGACGGAACTTATGGCGTTGTGAATCAGGGCCTACGTCCCGATCCAATCGCCATGGAATGGTCGAACTATCTCTTCGCCAATGGTGGCGAGTATCATGACGCCGACTGGAAACCGACACTGAACAACGCGGCTGGCGTGAAAGCCCTTGAGCAATACGCGACCAACATTGAGAAGTTCGGTCCGTTGGGTGCTGCGAGCTTCTCATTTGATGAGGCGTTCAACGTGATGGCGCAGGGCAAGGCTTACAGCTACATCACCTACAACTTCTTCCGCGCCGGCATCGACGATCCGTCGAAGTCATCCGTGGTCGGCAATGTTGAGATCATGGCGGTTCCGGGGCAGACACCGGAGCAGGGCGGCAGCCTGAACGGCGCGTGGGGTTGGGCAATTCCAAAGTCGAGCCCCAATCCTGACGCCGCATGGACTTTCCTGAAGTGGGTCGAGTCGCATGAAATCGCGAAGAAGCGCGCGCTGCAGGGCGGTTCGCCGACCCGCACCGATGTCTTCGACGATCCAGACGTCAATGCCAAGTACCCCTACGCCCAGGCCCTCAAGCAGATGCTGCTGACGAGCCACAACTTTCCCGTCTTCACTTACACGCCGCAGCTTGTCGAAGTGCTGGGACGTGAACTCAGCTTGGCAGTTGCCGGCGAAAAGACCCCCGCCGAGGCTCTTGCCACTGTCGAGACCGAGATGGCCGAACTCGCAAGGAAGGACGGCAAGCTCAAGTAAGTTAGAGTTCTGAACGACTGACATGAACCAGCTTGTGACCATCGAGTCTGCCGACAGAAGGTTCGGCTGGTTCATGTCGGCTCCGACCCTCGCATTGCTGCTTGCGGTCATTCTGTTTCCGGTGTTTTGGGCGCTGTTCACCAGTGTCCACGACTACACCTTGATCGCGCCGGACTTCGATACGTTCACAGGCCTGCAAAACTATTTCTCTGCGTTGCGGAACTCCGAATTCCGGCACAGCCTCGGGCTTACAGCGTTCTTTGTGTTCGTAGTGGTCTTGATCGAATTTGTAATCGGATTCGGGGTTGCGCTGATGCTCAACAGTGTCAACCGCTTCAAGCCGATCTACTACGGTATCCTGCTCTGCCCGTTGCTCATGAATCCAGTAATCGTTGGACTGATCTGGCGCATGTTCCTTCATCCCTCGCTCGGGATCGTGAACTACTTACTGAGTGTCGTTTCGATCGAACCGGTGAATTGGCTAGGGAGCACCAATGTCGCGATATGGACCATCGTGATGGTCGATATCTGGCACCAGGTGTCCTTCATGATAGTGCTGCTGTTGGCAGGACTTTCAGCTCTGCCGAAAGAACCTTACGAAGCCGCCCGAGTTGATGGAGCAAGCACCTTCAAGGCATTTCGCCATATCACGCTTCCGCTGATGTGGCCTGTCATTATTGTGACGCTGCTCATCCGCCTGATCTTTGCGGGGAGGCCCGGGGATCTCGACCGACCTTGCCAGCTATTTCATCTATCGGAGGGCGTTCGTCAGCCTTCATGTAGGTGAAGCCTCCGCAATGGCTACAATTCTGCTGTTGATGATCCTGCTACTGACGGCATACCTTTACCGCTATATGCGAAATCTTACCTGACGGCTCACGGTCTCCAGAAGGCCACCATGGCATCGATCACGCTCAAAAATATCAACAAGACCTACCCCAACGGCGTCTCCGCTGTGCATGATGTGTCACTGGACATCAGAGATGGGGAATTCATGATTCTGCTGGGCCCGTCCGGCTGCGGCAAGTCGACGACATTGCGGATGATCGCTGGATTGGAGTCAATTACCTCTGGCGATCTCTTGATCGGTACCAACCGTGTCAATGACGTAGATCCAGCACAGCGCGACATCGCCATCGTTTTTCAGAATTACGCGCTCTATCCGCACATGACGGTTCTGGATAATCTTTCCTTCGGTTTGAAATTGCGTGGAGTAGATCCGACCGAAATCAGCCGACGCGTTCAACGCACGGCTGAGATGCTCGGCATTCATCCGCTATTTGATCGCAAGCCCTCGCAGCTCTCGGGCGGACAACGCCAGCGCGTGGCGCTCGGCCGTGCGCTTGTACGTGAGCCGCAAGCTTTTCTACTCGATGAGCCGCTCTCCAATCTCGATGCGACGCTCCGGGCGGCGATGCGAACCGAATTGATCAAGCTTCACCGAAGTCTGGGCACGACGATTGTCCATGTTACACATGACCAAGTTGAGGCAATGACCATGGGCGAAAGAATATGTATCATGAAAGACGGTGAGATCGTGCAGGTCGGTGAGCCGATGGACGTTTACCGCAATCCAGTCAACACATTTGTTGCGGGTTTTCTGGCTAGCCCACCGATGAACTTGCTGGCGGGTCATCTGGAGGATGCTGGCGATGGCGCGGTCAAGGTGTTATCGGGCAACATTGCGTTCACAATTCCCTCACACCTCGCCAAGGGGTTCAGCAGTCACGCGGGCAAGCCCGTGACGATTGGTTTGCGGTCCGAGGATTTCTATCTCTCAAATGGCGCTGCCAAGCACACAGTACCGGTCAACGTCGAGGCTGTTACGACCGAAGTATTGGGGTCGGAGGTAATCCTTGTTGCTAGCACGGGTGGAAATGCTGCCGCTGAAATCCAGGTGCGCATGCCGCGGGACTTCCGGGCATCACCTGGTGAGAAAGTGGCCCTTCATTTCGACCTTAGCCAAATCCAGGTCTTTAGCACCACGACGACACGTGCCTTGCCGCGCATCTAGCAGGCATAGACGCTACGGGACTGGATGGCAGACACGCAACAAGCGACCCTAGGGGCCGGCACGCGCTGTCGCCTTTTCTGATTATCATGAGGCAAGCGCCCAAGGCAGAGATCAGTAGGTCGTGATTTCTAGGGGCAGGTTGTTGGAATAGTTGGCTTGCGGATCGACTCGGCCACCTGGCCGATCTGCTTCCTTGAGTGCGTCCGCGCGTTCTGGGGGTAGGGCTTAAGCGAGGACAGCGCGAGGTAGTTCACCGCCAGCCCCGCCATGTTTGTCATCTTGTTCATCTCTGCTCCTCGCGCTCGGCCAAGCGGCTGCGGCTGATAGTGCGTGGGGATTTGGTAGAAGGGGTAGGATTTGAACAGACGACCTTCAGGTCATGAGCCTCGCGACCTGCCGCGTACTTCGGTCTCTGACCGGCGGGCAGGAGCGCAAGACGGCGTAAACGAGCCTGATCGCCAGTTTCCGAAATCGTACCGAAGACTTCGATACTCCCCGCCGAGACCGTCAATGCACTAACATTCAACCTGGACCACCCAATGGGGGCTGATCAAGCTTCGACTTCAAGGCGATCCCGAAGCTCAACAAGATGCAGGTCCTGGAGCTTGCCCGCTGCGAATGGATCGAGCGGCGCGAAAACGTCATCGCACTCGGGCCCAGCGGGACTGGCAAG